>JBEIQK010000103.1:0-12662 GCA_040376505.1 Alphaproteobacteria bacterium
GCCCGCACGGGGCTCACGGCCCTCGCGGCGGCCGTCTCGGCGCTCCTTGCGCTCGCGACGCGGCTCGGCCTCTCCCTCGGCCCGGGGGGCCTCTTCGGCGCGGGCCGCGCGGGGCTCGGCCTCGCGATCCTCTCGCCGCGGACGACGTTCCCGACGACGCGGCTCTTCTTCGCGGGGGGCCGGCGCCGCCGCGGGTGCGGCCACCACCGTCACCACCGCGGGCTCCGCTGGCGGGGCCTCGGCAGCGGGCGCCGCAGGCTCCAGGCCGCCGAGCCAGTAGGCCAGGGCCTCCAGCCGCACGGCGCGCGAGACGCCCGACAGCTCGTCGATCCCGTCCAGGAGCACCCGGCCATCGGCCAGGGCTTCCCGCGCGGAGTCCGGGAGCGCCGGCTGGGCGAGGGCCTCGTCCAGCAAGCGCAGACAGTTCACGCCCAGGAAGCGGACCACGTCCTTGCCGCTCCGCTCCCACTCGGCGGTGCGGCGCACCGCCAGCATCCGTCCGCGGGCAGCGGGGGGCAGGTCACGGATCCACGGCTCGATGTCGCCCACGGGCACACTCCCTTAGCGGTACAGCACGTCTGAAATGGAGAAGCTGCGCTGGCCGCGGGGAGTCTCCACCGTGACCTCGTCTTCTTTGCGCTTGCCCAGCAAAGCCTTGCCGAGCGGCGCCGACAGGGAGATGAGCCCCGCCTTGGCGTCGGCCTCGTCGGTGCCGACGATCTTGTAGCGGACCTGCTCGCCGGACTCGAGGTCTTCGAGCACCACGGTGACGGCGAAGACCACCCGGCCGTCCTGCTTCAGGCGGCTGACGTCGATGACCTCGGCGGCGCCGAGCTTGCCTTCGAGCTCCATGATGCGCCCCTCGCAGAGCGACTGCCGGTGTTTGGCGTCCTCGTACTCGGAGTTCTCGGAGATGTCGCCTTGGGCGCGCGCCTCCTCGATGTCACGGACGATCTTGAGGCGGGTGTGCTCTTTGAGCTCCTTGAGCTCGGCCGACAGCCGCGCGAAGCCCGCGGGCGTCATGGGGATCCGGGTCATCTTCCTTCCTGCGCGCGGGCCGGGGCGGTGGTGGCGCGCAACGCGCTCTCCCATCGCCGCGGCGCTCCGCGGTCGTTCACCGTAGCATGGCGGCCCCGGCGCGTGGACCTTCACCCGCGCCGGACCCCGATGTCGCGAGGGGTATCGGACCAAACACAAACTGGCCACCCACCAAGGTCGCGACCACGCGCCCCGCGGCGGAATGTCCGGCGAGCGGGTCGTGGGGGCTGCGGCTGCGGCGGCTGGCGCGTCGGCGGAGCCCCGTCGAAGGGTCCACCAGGACGAGGTCGGCCACCGCGCCGGGCGCGACCCGCGGGTCCAGGCCGATCAGACGGCCAGGCTCGGTCGACATCGCCGAGAAGAGCAAAGCGGGCGCGTCGCCGAGGGCCAACAAGGCCGCCCCCAGCGCGCTCTCGAGGCCGGCCGCGCCAAAGGCGGCGCTCTCAAAGTCGCCCTCCTTGTCGACGAGCCCGGTCGGCACATGGGCCGAGACGATGGCTGTGATCGCGCCCTGGCGCAGGCCCTCGGTGAGGGCGGCCCGATCGGCGGCGGCGCGCAGGGGTGGGCGCACCTTGAAGGCGGTGTCATAGCCGCTGGCCTCGACATCCTCGTCGCAGAGGACGAGGTTGCGGGCGGCGACGGTGGCGCAGATCGGCAGGCCGCGGCTGCGGGCCTCGGAGATCAGGGCGAGGCCGCGGGCGCTGCTCACCGGCCCGGCCACCACCCGGGCCCCGCTCAGGGCGCACAAGGCGATGATGCGCATCAGGCCGATCTCCTCGGCGGCGACCGGCAGTCCGCGCAGGCCCAGGCGGAGGGCGGCGAGCCCCTCGTGCATCAGGCCACGGGCCTCCAAGGTGGCCTCACCGGCCTGCAAAAAGACCGGCCGCCCCCAGGGCCGCGCGTACTCCAGGCAGCGGCGCAGGGCCTCGGCGTCGCTGTGAAGGTGCAGGCCATCGGAGAAGGCGGCAGCGCCGGCCTCGGCGAGGAGGCCCATCTCGGCGGGTTCGGCCCCCTGCAGTCCCTGGCTGAGCGCGGCGGCGGCAAAGACGCGCGCCCCGCTGACCTGCCGGCCGCGCGCCAGCAGGTCGCGCAGCACGGCGGGGCTGTCCACGCAGGGGTCGGTTTGGGGGCTTACCAGCACGCTGGTGTAGCCGCCGGCCGCCGCGGCCTCGGCGCCGCTCTGCAGATCTTCGCGATGTGGGGCGCCCGGATCGGCCAGATCGGCGCCCAGATCGACGAGGCCGGGCCCCACCCACAGACCGGCGCAGTCAAAGACCGCCGCCGCGGCCGGCGCGTCGAGGCCGGGGCCCACCGCGACGATGCGCTCGCCCTCGATGAGGACGTCGGCCACGGCGTCGTAGCCGGTGGCCGGGCAGATCACCCGCCCGCCTTTAAGCAGCCACATCACCGCCCTCCTCGCCAAGCAACAGGAAGAGCAGGGCCATCCGCACGGCGACACCGTTGGTGACCTGCTCCAGGATCACCGAGCGCCCGCCATCGGCCACCTCGGGGGCCAGCTCCACCCCGCGGTTGACCGGCCCGGGGTGCATCACCAGCAGCTCGGGCCGCCCCTTGCGCAGGCGGTCGAGGTCGAGGCCGTAGAAGGCGGCGTACTCTCGGCTGGTCGAGATCATCGCCCGGCCGAGGCGCTCGCGCTGGATGCGCAGCATCATCACCGCGTCGGCCTCCTCGATGACGTCGTCGACCTTGTGCCGCACCTCGGCACCCAACTCGGCCAGGGCTGGCGGGCAGATCGGGCCCGGGCCCGCCACCAGCACCCGGGCGCCCAGGGTGCGCAGCCCGAAGAGGTTGGAGCGGGCCACCCGGCTGTGCAGCACGTCGCCGACGATGGCCACGGTGCGACCGCGCAGATCGCCGAGGTGATCGCGCAGGGTGAGCAGATCGAGCAGGCCCTGGGTGGGGTGCTCGTTGATGCCGTCGCCGGCGTTGATCACCGGCCAGGGGAACTGCCGGGCCAGCATGTGAGGGACGCCCGAGCTGCCGTGCCGCACGATCAGGCAGTCCATCCGCATCGCGTCGAGGTTTCGGATGGTGTCGAGGACCGACTCCCCCTTGGCCGCCGAGCTGCCCTGCACCGAGAAGTTGACCAGATCGGCCCCCATGCGGCGGGCGGCCAGATCAAAGCTGATGCGGGTGCGGGTGGAATTTTCAAAGAAGGCCAGCACCACGGTGCGGCCGCGCAGGGCGGGCACCTTCTTGATGCGGCGCTCGTTGATCGCCCGCATCCGGGCCGCGGTGTCGAGGATGCGATTCAACTCTGCGGCGGAGAGGCCGCGCAGGCCCAGGAGATCGCGCTTCTTCACCGACCACCCCCGACCTGGACAAAGACCCCGTCCTGGGGGGAGCCATCCTCGACAAAGGCCACCACCACCCGGTCGGAGCGCTCGGTGGGGATGGTCTTGCCGACCACGTCGGCGGCGATGGGCAGCTCGCGGTGGCCGCGGTCGACCAGCACCACCAGCTTGATGAAGCGCGGCCGGCCGTAGTCCATCAGCTCGTCGAGGGCGGCCCGGACGGTGCGCCCGGTGAACAGCACATCGTCGACCAGCACCACGCCGCGGCCGCTCAGATCGGAGTCGGGCAGCCGGGTGTCGCCCAGTTGGGCCTTCTCCAGGCCGGTGTACAGATCGTCGCGGTACAGGGTGATGTCGACGTAGCCCGTGGCCGGCCGCACCCCCTCCAGGCTCGCGATGGCGTCGGCGAGCCGCAAGGCGAGGTGCCGCCCGCCGGTGACGATGCCGACCAGCACGAGCTGGCGCGGATCACCGAGGCGCTCCACGATCTCGGAGGCCATCCGCGCGATGGTGCGGCGCAGCTCCATCGCGCTCAGCTCTTCTCGCTCAACCCGCTCGGCTGCCACGCCGCACCTCCAGGGGCGCACCGACTAACCGAGGCAGCCCCCCTCAGGCGTCGCTGATCGTGCCCTCGCTGTCGCAGGCGAGGGAGAGGTAGAAGGAGAGGGTCTTGTAGTACTGGGTGCCCGGGTAGTAGACATTGGGGCTCCAGCCGCACTCCAGGTACCGGTACCCGCTGTCCATCGTGAACTTGCAGTCGGCGACCGGGTCGATGTACTCGATGCCCTCTTTGGAGAGCCGGCTCGCCAGCTTGGCCTTGCCCTTCTCCAGACTCTCGGTGGTGCGCCACTCGCGGAGGGCGGCCGAGCCGGCCTCTCGCACCACCTGCTGATCCCAAAAGTAGGAGCCGAAGATCCCGGCCCAGGCGAGCCCGAGGATCGCGAGGAGGATCAGCAGGATGCTGCTGCCGGCCATTCTCCCTGAGCGACGGCGCCTGAGGTTCATCGACAATGCTCCGCGGATGCAGCTGAATTGTGAAGGGGGCCGGGCATGGACAAAGCCGGACCGCTCGAAGCCCTATTCGACCGCATCGCGCGCCCTGGCGCAAGGTGCTTCGATCAGGTTTGACGGGAAGAGACCGACCCCGACCGCCCGACCCGGCCTAGTCGTCGTCACCCACCGAGAGCACCGCCATAAAGGCCTCCTGGGGGATCTCCACCGAGCCCACCGCCTTCATGCGCTTCTTCCCTTCCTTCTGGCGTTCGAGCAGCTTTCGTTTGCGGCTGATGTCGCCGCCGTAACACTTGGCGGTGACGTCCTTGCGCATGGCGCGCACGTTGGTGCGGGCGATCACCTTGCTGCCGATGGCGGCCTGCAGGGCCACCTCGTACTGCTGCTGGGGGATGAATTCCTTCAGCTTGCGGGTGAGGCGCTGGCCGATGATCTGCGAGTTGTCGCGGTGGATGATCGTAGAAAGGGCGTCGACCTTCTCACCATTGACCAGGATGTCGAGCCGCACGAGGTCGCCGGCGTCCCAGCGGATGATCTCGTAGTCCATGCTGGCGTAGCCGCGGCTCACGCTCTTGAGCTTGTCGAAGAAGTCGAAGACGACCTCGGCGTAGGGGATCTCGTAGGTGATGACGGCGCGCCCCTGGCCGCCATAGTCAAAGGAGGTCTGTACGCCGCGCCGCTCCTGACAGAGCTTGAGCACCGCGCCGATGTAGGCCTCGGGCAGGTGCAGGGTGACCTTGGCGATGGGCTCGGCGATGGTGTCGATCTCGCCGATGGGGGGCAGCTTGCTCGGGCTGTGGATCTCCAAGGCCTCGCCGCGGGTGTTGGTGACCCGGTAGACGACCGACGGGCTGGTGTTGAGCAGATCGAGGTTGTATTCGCGCTCCAGCCGCTCTTGGACGATCTCCATGTGCAGCAGACCGAGGTAGCCGCAGCGAAAGCCAAAGCCCAGCGCGTCGCTGGTCTCGGGCTCGTAGGTGAAGGCGCTGTCGTTGAGCTTGAGCTTCTCGAGCGCGTTGCGAAGGTTCTCGTGGTCGGCGCTCTCGATGGGGAAGATGCCGGAGAAGACCATCGGCTTGCTCTCGCGAAAGCCGGGCAAGGCCACCTCGGCCTTGCGGTCTTTGTGGGTGATCGTGTCGCCCACGCGCGCATCTTGGAGGCGCTTGACCCCGGCGACGATGAAGCCCACCTCGCCGGCCGACAGCTCGGTGCGGCTGACCGGCTCGGGGGCGAAGGCGCCGAGCTTGGTGACCTCGTAGATGGCCTCGGTGGCCATGAGCTGGATGCGCTCGCCCACCCGCAGCGTGCCGGCCTTCACCCGCACCAGGGTGACGACGCCGACGTAGGGGTCAAACCAGGAGTCGAAGATGAGGGCCTGGAGCGGGGCGCTGCGGTCGCCCTTGGGGGGCGGCACCTTGGCGACGATGGACTCCAGCAGATCCTCGATGCCGATGCCCGTCTTGGCCGAGCAGCGCACCGCCTCAGATGTGTCGATGCCGATGACGGTCTCGATCTGGGCGCAGACGGTGCCCGGATCGGCGCTGGGCAGGTCGATCTTGTTCAAGACCGGCACGATCTCGAGGTTCTGGTCGAGGGCGAGGTAGACGTTGGACAGCGTCTGGGCCTCGACCCCCTGGGTGGCGTCGACGACGAGCAGCGCGCCCTCACGGGCGGCCAGCGAGCGGCTGACCTCGTAGGTGAAGTCGACGTGCCCTGGCGTGTCGATGAGGTTGAGCGTGTAGGTCTCACCGTCTTTGGCGATGTAGGTGAGCACCACCGTCTGGGCCTTGATGGTGATGCCGCGCTCGCGCTCCAAGTCCATGCGGTCGAGGTACTGCTCTTTCTTCTCGCGCTGGCTGATGAGGCCGGTGACCTCCATCAGACGGTCTGCCAGCGTGGACTTGCCATGGTCGATGTGGGCGATGATGGCGAAGTTTCGGATGCGCTCGATCGGGGTAGACAACGCGCCCTCGGGTCCGTGGAGTGGGGCCGCCCGCTAACCCACGGGGTCGACCGGCGCGAAGCGGGTGTGGCCGCGGCCGATGCCGTACACCTCGATGCCGGCGTCGCGCAGGGCCGCCTGGTCGTAGATGTTGCGGCCATCAAAGACCACGGGCACGCCCAGGCGCTCGCGCAGCTCGGCCGGATCGGGGTTTCGAAATTCATTCCACTCTGTCACCAAGAGCAGGCCGCTGGCGCCATCCAGCGCGTCCAAGGCCGAGGCGGCGTAGGTCACGCGGTCGCCCAGGATCTGGCGGGCGGTGTTGTGGGCCTCGGGGTCGTAGGCCACGATCTCGGCGCCTGCGGCGAGCAGATCGTCGATGATGACGAGGCTCGGCGCCTCGCGCATATCGTCGGTCTCGGGCTTGAAGGCGAGGCCCCACAGGGCGAAGCGCCGGCCGCGCAGGTCGGCGCCAAAGCGGGCGACCACCTTCTGGGCGAGGATGTGCTTTTGATCGTGGTTGACGGCCTCGACGGCCTCGGCCACCCGCAGGGGCACGCCCATTCGACGACCGGTGTCGATCAAGGCCTGCACGTCTTTGGGGAAGCAGGAGCCGCCGTAGCCCACGCCCGCGAAGAGGAAGCGCGGGCCGATTCGGCTGTCGCTGCCGGTGCCGCGGCGCACGCTCTCGATGTCGGCGCCGACCACCTCGCAGAGGCGCGACAGCTCGTTCATGAAGGAGATCTTGGTCGCCAGCATCGCGTTGGAGGCGTACTTGGTGAGCTCGGCGCTGCGGTTGTCCATGAAGAGGATCGGCTTTCCGGTGCGCACGAGGCCGGCGTAGAGGTGGCTCATCACCTCACGGGCGCGATCGGTGCGGCAGCCGATCACGATGCGATCGGGGCGCATGAAGTCCTCGATCGCAGCACCCTCTTTCAAAAACTCGGGGTTGGAGACCACGTCGATCTCCTGGGCGGTGCCCGAGAGCAGGATCGCCCGCACGGCGTCGGCGGTGCCCACCGGCACGGTGGACTTGATCACCACCACCGCAGGCCGGGTGAGGTGATCGGCGATGATCTTGGCCACCGCAAAGACGCCGCGCAGGTCGGCCGACCCGTCAGGCAGCCCGGGCGTGCCGACGGCGATGAAGACGACGTCGGCCTTGCGGATCGCCTCGGCCGTGCCCGTGGAGAAGCGCAGGCGACCTTCGCGCATGTTGCGGCGCAGGATGCCGTCGAGACCGGGCTCGTAGATGGGGACCTCGCCGCGGACGAGGGCCTCGATCTTCGCCGGATCGTTGTCGGTGCAGTCCACCCGAAAGCCGAGGTCGGAGAAGCAGGTGCCCACCACAAGCCCGACGTAGCCGGCGCCAATCACCGCGATGTTCATGCGCTCCTCCATGGCCGCTCTGCTGCGTCTGCGCGCGGGAGTCTGCTGGCGGCCGCCCGCGCGCGAGGGCGGCCCCCGCCGCGGCCAACCCCTGTTAGCGCCGGCCCCATGGGGCCGTCAATCCCGGCGGGGACGGCCCCTTCGCCGCCTTGACAAGGCAGAGAGGCACGCGATAGCCCGCGGCGTTCTCCTGGAGGACCCTGATCCAACCCATGGTTCGCCCCCTCCGGGCGGCTGATGGGGGTCCCCCCGCAAAGACGCCGATGGCGGCGTGCTTGTGCACCTCCAGTCCCTTCCCAGCCTCACAGGTGTCTCCTCGTGGCAACCAACACCAAGAAAGTCCAGAAGAAGGCCATCCCCGATACCGTCAAGCGCCACCGCCAGAGCCTTGAGCGCCGCGCCCGGAATCGGCACAACAAGGCCACCATGCGCACCGCGATCAAGAAGATCCGCGAGCTCATCGCGGGCGGCAAGACCGACGCGGCCCAGGCCGAGCTCTCCAACACGGTCTCCACCATCCAGAAGGTCGCCCAGAAGGGCGTCATTCACCGCCGCCAGGCCTCCCGCCGCGTTGCCCGCCTCGCCGCGGCCGTCAACGCCGCCAAGGCCAACAAGGCCAACAAGGCCTGAACGGTCTGCGAGGGGCGGCTGGTCTGCCCCTCAGGCCGGGCCCTCTCCGAGGGTCAGGTTCAAGATGAGGCGCTCAAAGACGCGCTGATCGCCGGCCGCAGAGCGGTTCAGGTTGCGATTGGCAGTCACGAGCGCCTCCATCGTTCTTGCCGGGTCCAAGGGCCGTCGGGCCAGCATCTCCTTGGCGGCTCGCAGCTTGGCCGAGGGCATGCGGGTCCAGGCCTCGGGCAGGCCGCCGCCGGCGCGCAGGGCCGACTGCAGCTCAAGCAGCCGACGGAGCTGCCAGGCGATGAGGCCGAGCATCTGGTGGGTGCTGCCCTCCCCCGGCGCGGCGTCCTCCATCATGCGGAGGGCGGTGGACAGGGCCTTGTCGACGTTGCCGCTCACCAGGGCGTCGGTGAGGTCCCAGATCACCGCCTCAGCCACCACCGAGCAGACCTCCTCGATGGTGGAGACCTGGATCAGCCCGCCCTTGCCGACCCAGGCGATCGCCTTGTCGGCCTCGGTGCCGAGCCGCCCCAGATCGGCGCCCACCAGCTCGACGAGGAGCTCGGCGGCGCGTGGATCGAGCTTGCTGCCGGCCTTGGCGCAGTGCTCGGTGACCCAGGCCCGCGGGTTGACGTCCTTGGCGGCGAAGCGCTGCACGGCGTTGTCTTTCTTGAGCCGGTTCTCCAGGCGCTTTCCGCGATCAACGCCCCCGACGGCCTCGGGCAGCTTGCGGCCCACCAGGAGCAGCACCGTGCTGGGGTTTGGGCTGTCGAGGTAGCCGGCGAGGGCCTCGAGCAGCTCGACGTTGGCGCGCTCCATCTCGCGGATCACCACCACCCGGCGCTGGCACATCATCGGCTGGGTGCGGGCGATCGACAGCGCGTCGAGCCCATTTTCGCCGGCGCTGAAGCGCTGGTGGTTGAAGCCATTGGTGCCCTCAGGCAGGGCGCTGGCCACGGCGGCCTCTTCGGCGGCGCGCACCAGCACCTCTTCATCTCCAAGCAGCAGGCGGACGAGGCTCATCGCGGCTCCAGGGTGGCCAGCCAGCGGGCCGCGGTGCGGGCGAGGCCCTCGGCGAGGCGGCGCCAGGCGGCGCCGCGCAGATCGGCGGCGGCCCGCGGCGCGGCAGACCCGGTGGTGTAGCGCTCTGCCCCCGAGACCACCAGCGGGGCGATCCCCGGCAGGTGGGGGTCGACCTGCAGACGGGCGGAGACCTCCATCAGGCGCCGGCCGTCGGGCTCCTGGGCCAGGGTGCGCTCGTCGCTCTCCAACAGCACCAGGTCGACGAGGCCGGCTGCTGCGCGATCTCCGGCCAGGGCCATGTGAAAGGCGCGCTCGATCTGCGGCCGCAGCGAGGGCTCGGCGGCGGCGATCTCCACCCGCCCGACCGACCAGGCGCCGACGGCCGGCGGCCGACCGAGGTGGCAGGCCAGCAGACAGAGGACGGTCCAGCGGGCGCGTGTGGGGTTGACAGGCGGGGTCATCGCCGCAACAATGCCCGCTCAACAGTGAACCCGTCCAGCCCGTGCGCGATCTCTGCCCTCGAGATCCCGGCGGCAGGGGTCTTGGAGCGATCATGGCAGCCCTCGCGTCCTCCCTCCTTCTTGGCAGCCTCCTGGCCAGCGCCCAGGCCGACACCCCGGAAGCCCGCCTCAGCAGCGAGTTGGCGACCAGCCCGGTGACGGAGACGAGCCCTCCTGCCGGCGACCTGCTCCTCCAGGCCGCCACCGGCGCGCCCGAGGCCGCCACCGGCGAGATCCGCCAGAAGCGGCCGCTGATGGAGCTCAACTTCCGCAGCCGCTACCTGTCGATCCCCAACTCCATCCTCGACCTGTGGTACTTCGACGCCGATGATGAGGGCGTGAACTACCCCTACGAGCGGCCGAAGGTGCGCCTCTACTCGGTGGGCGTCGAGTATGTGCTGAAGCCGCGGCCCAACAACTGGATCTTCTACTACGACTACACCTCCTCCCTGATGGGTGAGGGCTACTGGGACGACGTGGAGGAGCCGGGCGAGCACGACGACGGCTCCTGGCTCGCGCCGTCGAACTTCGGCATGCACTCGATCGGCGCCAACTACGCGGGCGAGATCGTCCTGTCGCCCCAGGAAAAGAATGTGTGGCTGAGCATGCTGCTGAGCGCGGGGCTCGGCGTGGGCTTCGTCACCGGCGAGCTGACCGAATGGAACCCGGGGTCGAACCCCGACAACACCGATCCCACCTGCCTCCCCGACGCGCCGGCCTATGAGCGCAAGGACTCCTGCCCGGCCGACGGCAGCGTGCGCTTCCCGGGCGTCTTGCCGATCCTCGACCTCACCGTCAGCACCCGCGTCAACTTCGCCGATCGGGCCAACGCCCGCATCGACATCGGCCTGCACAACATGTTCTACGTCGGCGGCGCGGTCGGCGGCGTGTTTTAGGTCCCCCTGTTCTTGCCGCATGGGTGCGCTCGCGCTAGTAGGCGGCGTCTTTCCCATCGGGCATCGGAGAAACCCACTTGATCCTGGTCACCGTCCGCGAAAATGAGCCGTTCGAGAAAGCCCTTCGTCGTTTCCGCCGCAAGGTGGAGCGGGAGGGCATCCGCAAGGACATCAAGAAGAACAGCTTTTACCTGAAGCCGGGTGAGAAGCGCCGCCTCAAGCAGCGCCTCGCCGAGAAGCGTCGCCGGAAGGCGATGCGCCGCGCGATCCGCAAGGCCACCACCCACTGATCGTGTCGGCCGCGCGCCAATCTGGCGCGCGTCGATGAGGAGAATCGGAGCACTTCGGTGCTCCGTTTTTCGTTGGGGCCGCTCAGCGGGCCAGCGCGGCCTGGGCGCGGCGCTGGACCTCCCGCTCCTCGGCCGTCGCGGCCGTGGCCTGCGCGATCCGCTCCAGGCGCCCGCGGCCGCTGGCACCCTCCCCGCGCGGCAGCTCGGCCAGCAGCGCCAGATCGAGCTGAAAGAGCAGGCGCTTGGGATCGGCGGCCGCGGCCTGGGCGAAGGCCGCCTGGGCGGTGGCGAGATCGTTGCCGAGGGCCTGGGGGCGGGCCGAGAGCGCAAGGCCAATGGCGTGCTGGGCTTCGACCCGTTGGCCGGCGCTGGCGATCACCTGCAGGCGCCCGGCCAGGGCCTCCACGGGCCCCAGATCGATCGCCGCGCCCGCCGCGCCGTGGGTGTGTAGCCAGCGCGCCCAGGCGTCCACCGTCCACAGCAGGCAGGGCGCCTCGAGCGGGTCCACGGTCGCGGCCGCCCGCGGCGTGATGCGCCCGCCCTCCACGTCGACCAGCGCCGCGAAGGCGGGGTTCTGTCGAAGACAACGGAGGCCGGCCTGGCGGGCGCTCACCAGATCGCTCTCGCCGGCGGACCCTTGAACAAAGCCCCGCAGGCTCAAGGCCCGGGCCAGCCCCGCGTTGACGCGCCGATCGGAACGCGCCCGACCCAGCAGCGCGAGGTGGCCCTCCACCGCCTTGTCGAGCTCCTCGATGGTGCTGGCGCGATCGAGGGACTGGTCGAGGAGGCGCAGCGGCCGCGCCAGCGAATCCCGGCGCTCGGTGCGACCGCTACAGGCGACCAGCAGCAGCGTCAGCAGCGCTGCCCAGCCGAAGGGAAGGCGGAGAGGCACCGCGGGGGGATGTGCAGCGCAGGGGCTCGGCATGGTAGGATCACCGGTAATCTGTCGCGACGCTGGAGACGAGCGTCGGCGCCCTCCGAGGGCCTCGTCTTCAAGCACCTGCGACACGATCCCGCTGCACACCTCCTTCCGGCAAGACCGCCGACGAGGAGCCCGAGCGGGGAGCTCTTGGCGAGGCCTTTGTATGGGAACCATCATCGGGATTGATCTGGGCACCACCAACTCGGTCTGTGCCTACATGGACCGCGGTGAGCCCCGGGTGATCATCAACGAGGAGGGCGGCCGGGTCACCCCTTCGGTGGTCGGCTTCTCCCAAAGCGGCGAGCGCTTCGTGGGTGAAGTGGCCAAACGGCAGATGCTGATCAACCCCGACGCCACCGTCTACGCCATCAAGCGCTTCATGGGCCGCCGCTTCAAAGAGGCGCGCAGCGACATCGAGATGATGACCTACCGGGTGGCCGAGGGGCGCCAAGGCGACTGTGCGGTGACCGTAGGAGATCGCCAGTTCTCCCCGCAGGAGATCTCGGCGATGATCTTGCAGAAGCTTCGCAAGTCCGCCGAGGACTCCCTGGGCACCACCGTCTCCGAGGCGGTCATCACGGTGCCGGCCTACTTCACCGACCGCCAGCGCCAGGCCACCCGCGACGCCGGCACCATCGCTGGGCTCGACGTGCTGCGGGTGATCAACGAGCCCACCGCCGCGGCCCTCGCCTATGTACACGACCGCAAAAAGGCCAGC
>JBEIQK010000503.1:0-4894 GCA_040376505.1 Alphaproteobacteria bacterium
CGCCTCGGGCGCCAACTCGGCCGGCGCCTGACCCTCAACCGCGAGGCCCGCGCCCGCTTTCTCGAATTCGCCCAGTCGCCGGCCACCCCCTGGAGCCGCAACTTCCGCGACCTCACTGCCGCGGTCTTGCGCATGGCCACCCTCGCCGAAGGCGGCCGCATCGCCGTCCCCGACGTCGAGGGCGAAATCACCCGCCTGCAGGCCGCCTGGGGCCCGGCCGAGCCGCCCAGCGCCCCCCGGCCCGTGGATCTGCGCGCCCTGCTGGGCGACGCCGCCTACGCCGAGCTCGATCGCTTCGACGCCGTGCAGCTCTCCGACGTGGTGGCGGTCTGTCGGCAGGCGCTCAGCCTCTCGGAGGCCGGCCGGGTGCTCTTCGCCGCCTCCCGCCAGCGCCGGGCCAGCGTCAACGACGCCGACCGCCTGCGCAAGTACCTCGCCCGCTTCGCGCTGGACTGGGACCAGGTCCGCGCCTGATCCTCACAGGTCGAGCTGCATGCCCAGCTCCACCACCCGATCCGGCGGGATGCGGAAGTAGGTCGTCGCCGACAGCGCGTTGCGCGACAGGAAGGCGAAGACCTTCTCCTGGGCCTCGCCCATGTCGCCGCGGTCGCTCGGCACCAGGGTCTCGCGGCCGATGTAGTAGATCACCTCGTTCGGATCGAAGTCCGGCAGGTGGATCATCCCCACGCGCTCGATGATCGCCGGCGCGTCGGGGTTCTCCATGAAGCCGTAGCTGGCCACCACCCGCCACAGGCCCAATTGGAGCCGCTCCACCACGATCCGCTCGGCGTCGCGCACCGCGGGGGTGTGGGTGTAGTTCACCGTCAGCAGGATCACCGTCTCGTGGAGCGATCGGTTGTGCTTGAGGTGGTGCACCAGGATCGGCGGCGCCTGATCCAGCGAGGAGGCCATGAAGACCGAGGTGCCATCGACCCGCGCCGTGCGGCTGGAGTCGATGCGCTTGTACAGGCGCTCCATCGATTCGGCCCGCTCGGCGTAGCGCTGGCGCACCAGGGCTCGACCCTGCTTCCAGGTCACCATCACCGTGAAGATCACAGCACCCATCGCCAGCGGGATCCAAGCCCCATCGAAGAACTTGAGCAGGTTGGCCAGCAGGTAGGGCAGCTCGATGCTGTGAAAGAGCACCAGCAAAGGCAACGCCTTGGCCCGGCTCCAGCCCCAACTGTGGCGGGCCACCTTGTAGAAGCCAATGCTGGTGATGGTCATCGTGCCGATCACCGCCATGCCGTAGGCCGAGGCCAGGGCGGTGGACTCCTTGAAGGTCACGACCAGCGTGATGCAGGCCAGGGCGAGGCCCCAGTTGACCTCCGGCAGGTAGATCTGGCCCTCGGTGTCGCGCGAGGTGTGCCAGATGGTCACCCGCGGGAAGTAGCCCAACTGCACGGCCTGATTCGTGAGCGAAAAGACGCCCGAGATCATCGACTGCGAGGCGATCACCGTCGCCGCCGTCGCCAGAACCACCAGGGCATAGGTGGCCGGCCCGCGCGGCACCATCGCGAAGAAGGGGTTGGAGGCCACCTCCGGGTCGACCAGCAACAAGGCGGCCTGCCCCAGGTAGTTGAGCACCAGCGCCGGGCCGACGAGGCCGTAGAAGCACCAGGTGATCGGCTTTCTGCCGAAGTGCCCCATGTCGGCGTAGAGCGCCTCGCAGCCCGTGATGGCCAGGGCCACGCTGCCCAGCACGCCAACCACCGACCAGCCAGTGTCTTGGAGCATCGCAAAGGCGTAGATCGGGTTGAAGGCGGCCAGCACCGCAGGGTGGCGCAGGATCGCGACCAGGCCCATCAAGCCCAGGGAGCCGAACCACAGCACCATCACCGGGCCGAACATCCGGCCGATGGTGTCGGTGCCCCGCCGCTGCACGGCGAAGAGGCCAAAGAGGATGATGCAGGTGAGGGGCACCACCATCGAATCAAAGGTGTCGGTGGCCACCGAGATGCCCTCGATCGCCGAGAGCACCGAGATGGCCGGCGTGATCATCGCGTCGCCAAAGAGCAGAGCCCCGCCCATCAGGATCAGCGCCGTCAAGGCTGTGATCTCCCCCGGTCGGCGGTCGCGCCGATCCGGTACCTGGGCCAGCAGGGCCAGCACGCCGCCCTCACCATGGTTGTCGGCTCGCAGGATGAAGGTCAGGTACTTGACCCCCACCACCAGGATGATCGACCACAGCATGAGCGACGCGATCCCCAGCACATGATCGGGGGTCGGCGAGATCCCATGGGCCCCGTGCACAGACTCCTTGAAGGCGTAGAGCGGCGAGGTGCCGATGTCGCCGAAGACCACGCCCAGCGCCGCCAGCGCCAGCGCGCGCATCGTCTGGGGGTTGGCGTGGTGGCGCGGCGCCTCTCCCGTCGGCTCAGGCGGCGAGAGGAGCCGATCGGGGGCCGCAGCGGGCGGTGCAGGCGGGCCCGCGGAGGGGGGATTCATCGGACTTCTCGTCTCCCCACACGGCGCGGGAATTCAGCGTGCCTTGGCGCTATGCAAGCCCTTTGGGCCTGTCAAGCGCGGCACCTCAGCCGCCCGCCTCCTTCTTCTCTTCGCGCTTCGCCCGGATGAACTCGAACACCGCCGGTAGCACGCTCAAGACGATGATCGCCAGGATCACCAGGGTGAAGTTCTTCTTCACGATGGGCATGTTTCCAAAGAAGTAGCCCAGCGTCGTAAAGGAGAGCACCCAGACCAGCGCGCCCACGACATTGTACCAGATGAAGTCGCGGTAGCGCATCGAGCCCACACCAGCGATGAAGGGCGCAAAGGTGCGCACGATCGGCACAAAGCGCGCCAGCACCACCGTCTTTCCCCCATGCTTGTCGTAGAACTTCTGGGTGCGAAGCAGGTGCTTTTTGTTCAGGTACCACAGGTCGTCGCGGTGAAAGACTTTGGGCCCCAGGTACTTGCCGATGTGGTAGTTCACGGTGTCGCCGAGGATCGCCGCGACGATCAGCAGCGCCTGAACCGTGAACAGATCAAGCGCATCCAAGGCCGCGAAGGAGCCGATCGCAAAGAGCAGCGAGTCTCCCGGCAGAAAGGGGGTCACCACCAACCCCGTCTCGGCGAAGACGATGAGGAAGAGCACCAGGTAGGTCCAGTTGCCGTACTGAGCGATGATCTCGGCGAGGTGCTTGTCGAGGTTCAAGAAGAGGTCGACGAAGTTGCGCAGGAGTTCCATGGAGCCTCGGCCGGATCAAAGGGTCGGGCCCGTTATCCGAGGCGCCCCCATCGGCAAGGCGGCGGCCAGCGCCCCAGGATAGCCGCGCCGCCATGGAACTCCTACGCGCCACCGGCATTGAGAAGAGCTTCGCCAACCGCCAGATCCTCCGCGGCTGCGATCTGGCCATCCAGACCGGCGAGCGCGTCGGTCTCGTCGGCATCAACGGCTCCGGCAAGACCACCCTGCTTCGTGCGCTTTGCGGCGAAGAAGAGCCCGACCACGGCCAGATCTGGCGGCGCCCCGCCTCGGGCGGCGTCGGTGGCCTCGGCTACCTCGCCCAGGATCCGCCGATCCCCGGCGACACCGTCGGCGCCTCCTTGCAGCTCGCTGTCGGCTGGCACGCCGAGCTGTCCACCGCCTGGGAGGCGGCGCTCGCCGCCGAGGACACCGTCGCCACCGCGCACTTCCAGGATCTCCTCGACGTCCACGGCTGGGAGCTCGGCCACCGGGTCGACGCCATCGCCGATCGCCTCGGCCTGCCCGCGCGCAACGCCGCCGTCGCCCGGCTCAGCGGCGGAGAGCGGCGCCGCCTCGCCCTGGCCCGCGTGCTCCTCGGCGCGCCCGACCTCCTCCTCTTGGACGAGCCCACCAACCACCTCGACGCCGACACCATCGAGTGGCTCCAGGACTGGCTCCTCGGCTGGAAGGGCGCCCTCATCCTCGTCACCCACGACCGCTACCTCCTCGAAGCCCTGGCCACCCGCGTCGTGGAGGTCGAAGACGGCATCACCGTCTCCTTCGACGGCGCCTACGCCGACTACCGCATCGGCCGCGCCGAGCGGCAGGCCTCCCTGCACAAGGCCGAAGACCGCCGCCTCGCCATGATCACCCGCGAGGCCGAGTGGGCGAGCCGCAGCCCCGCCGCCCAGACCGTCAAGCAGAAGGCCCGCCTGCAGCGCCTCGACGCCCTCCTCGCCCAGCGCCCCTTGAAGCGCGAGGAGACCTTCACCCTCGACTTCTCCACCGGCTTCAAGAAAGGCGGCCCGCTCGTCGAGCTGCACGGCGTCACCCGGCGCTTCGGCCCCCGCACCCTCATCGAGAAGCTCGAGCTGGTGCTGCGCCCCGGCGAGCGCGTGGGCGTGCTGGGCCCCAATGGCGTGGGCAAGAGCACCCTGCTGCACCTCGTCGCCGGCACCCAGCAGCCCGACAAGGGCGAGATCGTCCGCGCCCCTCGCCTCAACCCCGCCTTCCTCGACCAGGGCCGCACCGGGCTCAAGCCCGACGACACCGTGTACGAGGCCGCCGGCGGCGGCAACGACCACGTCCGCATCGGCGATCGCGACGTCCACGTCACCAGCTTCCTCGGCCGCTTTCTGTTCACCCGCCAGCACTTCGATCAGCGCGTCTCGGCCCTCTCCGGCGGCGAACGCGCCCGCCTGCTGATCGCCCGCCTGCTGCTGCGCGGCGCCAACCTGCTGCTCTTGGACGAGCCCACCAACGACCTCGACCTGCTCACCCTCGAAGTGCTCGAAGAGTCGCTGCTCTCCTTCGACGGCGCCGTGCTGATCGTCAGCCATGACCGCGCCTTCTTGGACCGGGTGTGCACCAACGTCATCGTCTTTGAAGAGACCGGCCAGATCGGCGCCTACGCCAGCCGCCCCCAGGCCAACGCCGCCCGCGACCGCCGCCGCGCCGAGGCCGCCCGCGCCGAGGCCGCCCGCC
>JBEIQK010001085.1:0-1755 GCA_040376505.1 Alphaproteobacteria bacterium
CGAGCTCGCGATTGACCCGCTCGTACTCCCGAGCGAGGGCGTCGTAGGCGGCGCCGAGGAAGGCGCCGGAGCCGCAGGCCGGGTCGAGGATGCGCAGCTTGCTGAGTGAGCGCCGATACTGCTCCCAGACGTGAATCCAGGCTTCTTTTTGCTGGTTCTTCCCGCGGAGGGCCTCGGGCTGGTGGGCGGCGATGGCGGCATCGAGGATGGCGCGCAAGGTGGGCGCCAGGGTCTCCTGCACGATGTAGCGGGTGACAAAGGCCGGGGTGTAGAAGACGCCGTGTTTGTCTCGCTTCGACAGGCCCTCGCGCACGGTGCCGTTGGCGGCGGCGCGCAGGTCTTCGAGGTCGGTGATCGACTGTTCAAAGATGTGGCCCAGCACCTCCACCGAGACATCTTCGGCGAAGTCGGTGTCGCCGATGGCCCGCAGGCGGCCCAGCACGGCGTCGCTGGGCTCCAGGGCGTCGAGCTCGGCGTCGGGGGCAAAGAGCCCGCCATTGAAGGCGTCGACGTCCATTTTGGGCTCGCCGCGGTCGACCCAGTGAAAGAGGCGCTTGAGGCGGCTCCACAGGGAGCCCGACCAACTGTCCTCTTCCAGGGCCTTGCCCAGGATGTTGGCGGGCAGCAGGTGCCGGTCTTCGGCGAAGGCGATGAACAGAACCCGATCGAGGAGCTTCTGGGCGTGTCGCAGCAGCTCGATCGGGGGCTGGTTGCTGTGGCGGCGGCAGAGATCCTCAAAGAGCGCGGCGCGGGTGGCGCGGTAGTCCTTGTAAAGGCGGTCGGTGATCTCCACCTGGGTGCGGTCGGAGTCGGTGAGCAGGTGGTCGAGGGGGGCGCTGTCGAGGGGGCTGGGGGGCAGCAGTTGGGGCTCGGAGAGCAGGAAGATCAGGCGCCGAAAGGGCTCCAGCTCGACGAGGTCGCGCAGGCGAAAGCGCTCAAACTCCCCCTGGGAGCGGCTGCGGTGGTACAAGCGCAGCTCGCGGTAATGGCTGACCCGGATCCACCGGCAGGTGCTGCTCTGAACGGCGTAGTTCCAGGCCTGCTGCACGGGGGTGAGGGCGCGGCTCCAGGCGGTGTCGAGGTCCTGGCTGGCGCCCTTCAGCTCCAGGACGGCGTGAACGGTGGGGGTGCCGCCGGTGGAGAACCAGCCGATGCCGCTGTCGGCCCGCAAGGCGCCCGAGGCCGCGACGTTGCGCTCGGGGCTGAGCGACCAGGCCCGGCCGTCGCCGCCGAGGCGGGTGCGGTAGCCGAGCACGCCTTCAAAGAGGGGCTTGATGGAGTCGCCCTGGAGCTCGGTCTCGAGCGTTCGGGCCAGCTCGCCGTTGCGCTCCTGTTCGGGCAGGCCGCGCAGGCGGCTGTGGCGCTCGGCCAGGTCGGCGGGCCAGGGGAAGGCGGCCATGGCCTTGGCGACGGCCTTGGGGTGAAAGAGGGGTTGCGGCTCCACGGCGACTCCGGCTGGCCGCCATCCCACCGGATGGGACGGTGTTCGGGCGCGGGCTGGGATCATTTGCACCGGTGCAAATGATCCAGGCCCCCCTTCGGGGGTCGGAGCGTGAAGCCTTTCGGCGATGTGGCGGGTTGCGGTGCCCGACGGAGCGCACATTGACTCGGGAGGGGCGCGGTGGGTTCGGCTGGATGTCGCGCTCAGGCACCCCACGAGGCCGCTGCCCGGACCACGAGTTTACCGGGGCTTTTGCGGGCGGGGATCATTTGCACCGGTGCAAATGATCCGGCGCCCCCTCAGCAGCAGCCCCC
>JBEIQK010000891.1:0-2518 GCA_040376505.1 Alphaproteobacteria bacterium
AGGGCGGCAAGGGCAAGGAGGCGGTCGATCGGATGGACCCCCTCTTCACCCTGCGCTACTCGGCCACCCACAAGAACAGCTTTCACCCGGTCTACAAGCTCGACGCCGTTCAGGCCTACAACGAGGGCCTCGTCAAGCACATCCGCGTGGCCTCCGCTCGTATCGAGAGCGCCCACAACCGGCCCTATGTCGGCCTCACCACCGTGGTGGCCAAGAAGGGGCAGCTGCCCCACGCCAAGGTGGAGCTCGACGTCGCCGGTGCCCAGGGCGCGGTGCTGCGGCAGGAGCGCACCGTACAGGCGGGAGACGACCTGGAGCAGGTCACCCGCCGGCCAGTCTACCGCGGCATCGTGGTGACCGATCTCAACGCCAGCCGCGACAACATGAGCATGACCCTGCGCCTGCCGGGGGCCGAGAAGATGCTGCGGCCGGGCGAGGTGCATGGCAGCGTAGAGGTCGATGCCCTGCACCGGGCGATGATCGCCCGCACCATCGAGGAGCACCTCAAGCGAGCCTTGCTGCTGCAGCCTAAGGGCATCAAGGTGCTCAGCCTCTTCTTCATCGACCATGTCGAGCGCTACCGCAAGTATCCCCCGCCCGCCGACAAGAAGGAAAAAGCATCGGGTAGCGAGAAGCCCGCCCCCCAGAAGGGCGATCTGGCGTTGATCTTTGAGCAGGAGATGCGCAAGCTCATCAGCCAGGACCCCTACAAGGCGCTCTACCCCGATCAGGACCCGGCCCAGGCGGCGGCGCGGGCGCACAATGGCTACTTCGCCGAAGACAAAAAGACGGGTCAGTCGCTGGACTCGAAAGAGGGCAGCGAGGGCGAGGAGGTGAAGGCAGCCTTTCAGCTCATCATGAAAGACAAAGAGCGCCTGCTTAGCCTGTCGGAGCCCCTGCAATTCATCTTCTCGCACTCGGCCCTGCGCGAGGGCTGGGACAACCCCAATGTCTTTCAGATCTGCGCCCTGCGGGAATTCGGCACGGAGTCCCAGCGCCGCCAGGTGATCGGCCGCGGCCTGCGCATCTGTGTCAACCAGCGGGGCGAGCGGGTGCGCGAGCCGGGGGTGAACGAGCTGACGGTGGTGGCCAATGAGGGCTACGAGACCTTCGCAGCGCGCCTGCAGGCAGAGATCGAAGAAGAGACAGGCATCCGCTTTGGCTTTGTGCAGCTCGATCAGCTCTCCACCTTGGTGGCCCGCGACGAAGACGGCTCCAACCCCCGAGCGCTCGGCGCCGCAGCGGCGAAGCGGCTGCTCGACTGGCTCAAGGCCGAGCAGTACATCAACGCCCAAGGCAAAGCTGAGGAGCGGCTCAAGGCCGATCTGTCCAGCGGCAAGCTGGCGCTGCCCGAAGACATGAAGCCCTTCCAAGAAGCGGCCGTGGCCCTGCTCAAGCGCATCACCAGCCGCATCCAGATCACCGACGCCGACAAGCGGGGTACTCGGCGCCACAGCAACGCCGCGGTGATCGACAGCGAGGAGTTCCGGGCTTTATGGGACCGGGTCAAGCACCGCACCACCTACCGGGTGGACTTCAATCCCGAAGCGTTGGTGGCCGACTGCACCAAGGCCCTGCGCGAGCAGCCGGCCTTCGCGCGGGCGCGGGTGGTCTTTGACTCGGCGGGCCTGGGCCTCTCCGAGGGGGGGGTGACCACCCATGCCATCAAGGTGGGCGAGCAGGTGCGGAGCCTCGATGAAGGGCGCCTCGACCTGCCCGACATCCTCACCGAGCTACAGGATCGCACCCAACTCACCCGGCGCAGCCTCTCCCGCATGTTGATCGACTGCGGGCGCCTGTACGACTTTGAAAAGAACCCCGTAGAGTTCATTCGCCAGGCGGCGGAGCTGATCAACCGCGAGAAGCGCAAGGCCATCGTAGATGGTATTCGCTATGTGCGCCTGGGCGAGGGCGAGGTCTACGCCCAGGAGCTCTTCAAGCAGACCGAAGTGACCGAGTACCTCAAAGAGCACCTGATCCGCTCTACCAAGTCGCCCCATGATCATGTGGTCTTTGACTCAAAGGGCGTAGAGCAGGCCTTTGTAAAAGGGCTGGAGAGCAATGGCGACGTAAAGGTCTACGCCAAGCTGCCGGATTGGTTCAAGATCCCAACGCCACTGGGCACCTACAACCCCGACTGGGCGGTGCTGGTGGAGCGCGGGGGTGAGCAGCGGCTCTACTTTGTGGTGGAGACCAAGGGCAGCATCTACAAGGACGATCTGCGCAGCAAAGAGGCGATGAAGATCAAGTGCGGCGAAAAGCACTTTGAAGCGGTGCGGGTCTGCGAGCCGGGGGTGCAGTATATGGTGGAGAAGAGCTTCGAGGAGTTCGCCAGCAAGTGGTCGTAGGCGGTCCCTGCACGAAAACAGATGCTACTCCTACCCCGCCGCCTTGAGCCCCACCCCGTACTGCGGCTCGGCGTCGCGCTGGCGGAAGCCCGCCCCCACGTCGGCGATGGTGACCCGGTCGCGGCCCCCCTCCTTGGAGTCGTAGAGCGCCTGATCCGCCACCCGCACCA
>JBEIQK010000112.1:0-12382 GCA_040376505.1 Alphaproteobacteria bacterium
GTTGGGCCAGCTCCTGGGCCGCGAGGCGCAGGCGGGCCCCCGGCGCCACCGGCAGCGCTGTGCCATCCATCTGCGGCGGCAGGGCGAGGCGCAGGCCCAGGGCGTCGGCGCGGGCCCGCGCGGCGGCGAGGTGGGCGTCGGCCAGGGCCGGGTGGTGGACGAGGCTCTCAGCCTCCATCTCGGGCACCAGCACGGTCAGGTGGGCCACCTCCAGGCGGTCGACCCCGAGGCGGTGGGCCAGCTCCACCATCTCCACCAGCTCCAGGACGTTGCGCCGCATCAGCACCATGCAGATCGCGAGGCGCGGGCGCTCGGCGCGGGGCAGGTCGGCCCGGGCGGCCACGAGGGCCTCGATGTTGCCGATCACCAGCCCAAAGCGGCTGCCCACGCGGATCGACTCGTAGGTCTCCGCCCGGGCCCCGTCCACCGAGATCTTGATCACCGAGGCCGCCTTGAGGATCCGCCGCAGCAGGGCCCCATCGCGGATCAGCGTGGCGTTGGTGTTGAGCTGCAGATGCAGGCCGCTGCGCTCGGCGAGGCCCACAAAGTCGCCGAGCCGCGGGGTCATGAAGGGCTCGCCGGCCACGGTCAGGGAGAGGTCGATGGCCCCGGGCAGCACGTCGCGCTCCACCGTCTCGCGCAGCGCGGGCGCCATGATGGCGCGCTTCTTGGTGACCCCCGCGTGGTGCGAGCCGCACATCACGCACTCGAGGTTGCACCCCAGCGTGCTCTCCAGGTTCACCAGGGTTGGCGGGGGCATCGGCGGAAGGGGCATGGCTGCCACCCTACCGCGGCCGCACCCCGGGCGGCCCTCTCAGATCGCGCCGAAGTAGCCGGCGATCTCCAGGAGGCGGTCGGCCAGCGAGGTGCCGATCAACCGGGAGCCCCCAAAGACGCTCAGGCTCACGATCACCGCGATCAGCACATACTCGATCATCGTAGCGCCGCCGCGACGCCGACGACTCAGCGGGGGGGGAGTGGGTTCCATGGTCATCCTTGCTGACAAAAGGCAATCCCGAAGCTCAGAAAGGGCTCCTCCAATTGAGAACCAAGGCGCCAACCTTGAGCTCTTGACGTTGGCCTAACAGAGCACCCTGGGTATCGGCGCTTCAAGCGGAAAACTTTTGCCCTTCCGCGGCGCCCGGCGCGCAATTCTACGCCAACCCCCTTTCCGGCCCTCCCCGACCAGGGCATGAGCCAAGGCTGGCCGCCCGGCCGGCCGGAGGCCTCCCTGCGCGCCCTTCTCCTCGCCCTCGCCCTCGCCCTTGGTGCCCCTGCCTACGCCCAGGGCGTACCGGCCGCCCCGCCAGCGGTCTCCTCTCGCTCCCTGCTCGGCGACTGGCAGATCCTCGGGCCGGTCAGCTCGTCGACCCTGGTGCAGATGATGACCTTCAGCTTTCAGACCCTGCCGCCCACCGCCAGCGAAATGTCCGCCGCCGGGCTGTCGGCCAGCCTGCAGGAGCGGGTCAACGAGACGCGCAGCCAGCTCGCCGCGAACCCGCAGCAGCCCGATCTCGTCGAGCTGCGCCAGACCTGGGAGGCCCTGCGAAAGACCCACATGGTCATCACGCCCAAGGCCGTGGAGACCCACTCCCCCAGCGGCGTCGACAAGGTGGCCTACACCCTGCTTCGCGAGAGCAGCAACCAGATCTTCGTGCGCATGGACAAGCCCGGCGCCCCGCCGATGGAGGTGATCTTCACCTTCACCAGCCCCAACCTGCTGCTGATGGGGCCGATGGGCCAGGAGCCCCTGGTGCTCCAGCGCGGGGTGCCCCGGTGATGACGGCGCTGCTGGCCCTGCTCTCGACGGCCCAGGCCACCACCTGCCTCGGCTGGGGGCCCGGCACCCTGATTGCCCGCACCGAGGGCGCGCCGATCACCGAGTCGTCGGGCCTCGCCGCCGCCCAACTCCGCCCCGGCGTCTGGTTCACCCACGGCGACTCCGGCGGCGACGCCGAGCTCTTCAGCTTCCAGCTCGACAGCACCTTCCTCGACACCCACCCCATCGCCGACGCCCACAACGAGGACTGGGAGGACCTCAGCGCCGGCCCCTGCCCCGCCGAGCTGGCCGCCGACCGCCCTTGCCTCTTCGTCGGCGACATCGGCGACAACCTGCGTCGCCGCGAGGAGATCGCCGTCTACATCGTCGGCGAGCCCGGCCCCGGCGAGGCGGCCCCCCTGCTGGCCACCTGGCGGGCCCGCTACCCCGAAGGCCCCGAAGACAGCGAGTCGCTCTTCGTGCACCCCCGCAGCGGCCGGGTCTACCTCGCCACCAAAGACAGCGACGGCCTCTCGGCCATCTACGCCTTCCCCCCTGGCCTCGGCGGTGAGGGGGTGGTGGGCACCCTGGAGAAGGTCGCCGACCTCGATCTGAGCGCCCACCTCGGCATCAAGATGACCACCGGCGCCGACTGGGAGCCCGACGGCCACCGCCTCGTCATCCGCACCTACGACCGGCTCTTCGTCTGGAACACCGATCCCTGCGCGCCCGACGCCCACTGGGGCCGCCCGCCAAACCTCGACCTGCCCCTGGCCTTCGGCGAGCTGCAGGGCGAGGCCGTCGCCTTCACCGCCGAGGGCGACCTGCTCACCAGCGAGGAGGGCAGCCCGATGGAGGTGAGCCGCTTTGACTGCGTCGGCGAGGCCCACCCCGTCGTCGACTGCGAGGGGGGTGCCGACACAGCCGAGCCCGGGCCCGACGACAGCGACGCCCCCGACCCGATTGACAGCGACGCCCCCCGCGACAGCGCCACCCCCGAGACGAGCGAAGCCGCCCCGAAGAGCGGCTCCACCTGCGGCTGCAGCGGCGGCGGCAGCGCCAGCGCCCTGCTGCTGATCGCCTTGGCGCTCAGAATTCCCAGGTCATCGTCATCGCCGAGGCGTCGCCGTTCGTCACGGCCATGATGCCCACCGTGCCGCCGGCCACCGCCACGCCCAGGCTGCCCAGGGTCATGCCGATGATCATCTTCTTCTTCGAGACCGTGATGTTGTTCTGGTAGGCCGCGATCTGGGCCTCGGTCAGCTCGCCGCCCTGGGTGGCGCTGGCGTTGTTCCAGGACGCCACGGCGTCCTGCCAGGTGCCGGCCTGCACGCCGCCGTAGACGAGCCCGCCGGCGCCGGCTGCGCCGAAGACGCTGACCAGGGCGATGGCCCCGCCCTGGCTGCCGCCGATGCAGAACCAGACCTCGCACTCCTTGCGCTCCCGCGGCTCGCGGGCCGGCTTGGCGCGCTCGTACTCCTCCTCCTCTTCCTCCTCCTCTTCTTCTTCGCGCGCCTTGGGGGGCGGCTTGCTGGGCTTGGAGGGTTTGGACTCTTCGATCTCTTCGCGGGGCGGCGAGCGGGTGGGCTTGGCGGGAGCGGCCTCCTCCTCGTCGGAGAAGCCGTCCTCCTCTTCGTCGTCGCCGGCGTCGGGGTCGATGTCGGGCTCCGGCTCGCGGGCCACGGGCGGCGGGCGGGTGGCGACCGGCCGCGGCGTCTCCTCCTCTTCTTCGTCATCGAAGGAGGGCTCGGCCGGGCGGGAGGCCGGCGGGCGGGTGGCAACCGGACCACCCCCCTCCAAGGAGCCGCCCTTCATCGCGATCTTCACGGTGGTCCACTTGTTGGTGGTGACCGTGACCATCTCGGTCTGGGTCTCGTAGCCCGGGGCCTCGATCATCAGCTTATGGCCGCCGCAGCGGGTCTTGATGCCCTTGTCGAAGCTGTCGACCGGCGCGTCATCCATGAAGATGGTGGCGCTGTCGGGTACACCCTGGAGGCGGATGGTGCCCTCGCCGCCGATGTTCTTGACGACGAGGTTGGCCTTGACCGTGGCCCCCTCTTTCACGTCGACGTCGACCGCGCCGGCCACACACCCATGGGCGATCTCGACCCGGTGCAGGCCCGGGGCCACCCCGGTGAGCGTGGCGGGCGGCTGCTTTCCGGTGGGAAAGCCGTCCAGCACGAGCTCGGAGGGCACGTTGGACACCGCGACCTGGATCGAGCCATCCGCCGCGAAGGCGGGGGCCGAAGCCGCAAAGAAGAGGACCGAAGACCACAAGCGCCGCATGAGAGCTCCGAATTCACCAGCGTCCAGGCCTGCCTGTGCCGGGCGTGGCCGCGAGTATAGCGCGGGTGTGTGCAAGCCTGGGATGATCAGACCTTGAAATACCGGGCCATCGGGTGGTGAACGACGATCGCCGCGGTGCTCTGCTCGGGGTGAAGCTGCTCGTCGGCGTCCATGGTGATGCCGATCTGATCGGCCCCCAACAGGCGCAGGAGATGCTGCTGATCGGCCATCTCGGGCACCGCCGGGTAGCCATAGGCGTAGCGCACCCCCCGGTAGCGGCCCTTCATCAAGTCGGTGATCGCCCGGCCATCCTCGCCGGCGATGCCCAACTCGGCCCGCATCTGGCGGTGCAGGTACTCGGCCAGGGCCTCGGCGGCCTCCACCGACAGCCCGTGCAGGAAGAGGTAATTCCGGTAGTCATGGGCCTCGAACCACTGCCGGGCCACCTCGCTCACCTTCTGGCCCACGGTGACGGCCATCAGGCCCACCACATCGCCATCGGGGTGGAAGTAGTCGGCCACGCAGCGCCCGCCTTCGCCGCGCTGGCGCGGGAAGACGAGGCGGGTGCCCTCCTCCAGGAGCAGCGCGTCGCCATCGGGCTTGCAGCGGAACCAGCCATAGGCCGCCTGGGGACGGAGGAGGTCTTCGTCTTCGACCCGGCGCAGCAGATCGTGCAGGATCGGCTTCACCACGGTGCGGAGCTGCTCTTCATGCTCTTCGCGGCTCATGTTCTTGCGCAAAAAGCCCCACTGGAACTTGAAGAGCACATCCTCGTTCAAGAAGGGCACCAGGGCGCGCATCGGCACCTTCTCGACGATGCGGGCGCCCCAGAAGGGCGGCGTGGGCGGCTCCACCGCGACGAGGGGCCGGCTGTCGAGCTCATGCTCGGGGAGCGGGCGCAGGCGCGGGGCCGCCGGGGCCGGCGCGGCCTCTCCCCCGCTGACGGCCACGGCCTCTTGCCAGTAGGAGGGCCGGCCGCTGTTCTTGGCCTCGGCCACCTCGTCCATGAAGGCCAGCCCGGCGAAGGCATCGCGGCCATAGGCCACCCGCTGGCCATAGGCCGCCGTACAGTCCTCCTCCACGAAGGCCCGGGTGAGCGCGGCCCCGCCGAGGATCACGGGCACGGTGATGCCCTGGCGGCGAAGCTCTTCCATGTTCTCGCGCATGATCACCGTGGACTTGACCAGCAGCCCGCTCATGCCGATGGCGTCGGCCCCTTGGGCCCGGAAGGCCCGCAGGATCTGGTCGATCGGCTGCTTGATGCCCAGGTTCACCACCTCGTAGCCATTGTTGGTGAGGATGATGTCGACGAGGTTCTTGCCGATGTCGTGCACATCGCCGCGCACGGTTGCGAGCAGCATCTTCGCCCGCGCCTGGCCCTCGGTGCGCTCCATGAAGGGCTCCAGGTAGGCGACCGCGGACTTCATGGTCTCGGCTGACTGCAGCACGAAGGGGAGCTGCATCTGCCCGGAGCCGAACAGATCGCCCACCACGCGCATCCCATCGAGGAGGATCTCGTTGATGATGTCGAGGGGCCGGTGGGTTGTCATCGCCTCTTTGAGGTCGACCTCGATACCGACGCGCTCGCCGTCGATGATGCGGGCCTTGAGCCGCTCTTCGACCGGCGCCGTGCTGGCGACCTTCTCGCGCTTGATCTCGTCGCCAGCGAAGAGGCCGATGAAGAACTGGAGGGGATCGTAGCCTTCGCGCCGGCGATCAAAGATGAGGTCTTCGGCGGCTTGCAGGCGCTCGGCCGGGATCTTGTGCAGCGGCATGATCTTGCTGGCATGCACGATGGCCGCGGTGAGGCCGCGCTGGCGGGCGTGAAAGAGAAAGACCGAGTTCAAGACCTCGCGGGCCGCCGGCTTGAGGCCAAAGCTCACGTTGGAGAGCCCCAGCAGGATGCCGCAGCGGGGCATGGCCGCGGCGATCTGCTCGATGCCGTCCAGCGTGTAGAGGCCGAGCTTGCGATCGTCTTCGTTGCCCGTGCAGATCGTAAAGGTGAGCGGATCGAAGAGGATGTCGGCCGGATCGAGGCCGTGGCGGTTGACTGCGATGTCGTAGAGGCGCTGGGCCACCTCCAGCTTGCGCTCCGCCGTGCGGGCCATGCCCTCTTCGTCGATGGTGAGCGCGATGACGGCGGCGGCGTGCCGCTTGGCCAGCGGGCAGAGCGTGTCGCACTTGCCCTCGCCATCCTCCAGGTTGATCGAGTTGATGATGGCGCGCCCGCCGACCAGCTTCAGCGCCGCCTCGATCACCGGGGTCTCGGTGGAGTCGATGACGAGCGGCGCGTTCACCGCCCCGCGGAAGCGGCTCACCACCTCGGTCATGTCGGCCACCTCGTCGCGGCCGACGAAGGCGGTGCAAACATCGATGGCGTGCGAGCCGTGGCGGGCCTGGGTCTTGCCCATCGCCACCGTGCCATCCCAGTTGCCGGCGTCGAGGTGCTGCTTGAACTGCTTGCTGCCGTTGGCGTTGGTGCGCTCGCCGATGGCGAAGATGTCAGCGTCTTGCTTCAAGGCGACGGCGCCGTAGAGGCTCGTGACGGAAGGGGTCCACTCGGGGCGGCGGACCTTGGGCTTGCGGCCGGCCATGCGCGCGGCGACGGCGGCGATGTGGGCCGGGGTGGTGCCGCAGCAGCCGCCGACCAGCGCCACGCCGTCATCGCGGGTGAAGCGCTCGTGCCAGTCCGCCAGCTCGCCGGGGGTGAGCGGGTAGTGCGGCCGACCGTTCACGAGTTGGGGCAGGCCGGCGTTGGGGAGCACGCTCACCCGCTTGCGGCTGTGGCGGCCGAGCCAGGCGACGTGGGCGGCCATCTCCTGGGGGCCGGTGGCGCAGTTGAGGCCGACGATGTCGACGAAGTCGTAGGCGTCGAGCACCGTGCCGGCGGCGGCGATGTCGGTGCCCACCAGCATGGTGCCGGTGGTCTCCATCGTCACCTGCGCGATGACGGGAATGCGCTGGCCCCGCGCCACGAAGGTGTCGGCGATGGCGCCGAGCGCCGCTTTGGTCTGCAGGATGTCCTGGCAGGTCTCGATCAGCAGCAGATCGACCCCGCCGTCGAGGAGCCCCTCGATCTGGGGGCGGTAGGCGGCGACCAGGGCGTCGAAGCTGGTGTGGCCGAGGGTGGGGAGCCGGGTGCCCGGGCCGATCGAGCCGGCGACGAAGCGGGGCTTGCCCTCCGAAGAGAAGCGCTGGGCCGCCTCTTTGGCGATGCTGGCCGCGAGGGCGTTGATCTCGCGGGCCCGCTCGCCCAGGCCGAACTCGGCCAGCACATGGGCGGCGCCGCCAAAGGAGTTGGTCTCCACGACATCGGCGCCGACGGCGAAGTAGGCCTCGTGCACGCTGCGCACCACGTCGGGGCGGCTCAGGTTGAGCACCTCCGAGCAGTTCTCCAATTGCCAGTAGTCGTCGAGCGTGAGGTCGGCGGCGTGGAGCATGGTGCCCATCGCGCCGTCAAAGACGAGGATCTGCTCGTCGAGGGCGTCGAGGAAGGGGCTGCGGGGGCGGCTGCGAAGGAGGGCGACGTCGGGAGTCATGCCGGCCCTCCTAACGGTGACATCGGCCGGGCGCCCCCTACTGGCCGCGCAGCCTTCATCCGTCCAGTCAAGTAGGGCGCCCCCTGCCGGGAAACAAGCGTCCAAGCCTGAGGATGCTCCCATGACCCGTTATGCCCAACCGATTGTCCTTGAACCCGTCCCTGCGCTGATCGCGGCGAATGCCGAGCAACTTTGCCAGCGCCTGGTTGAACAGACCGAGAACCTGGTCGCGCTCTCGGGGCACCTCGACACCGAGCTGCTCTTCGTCTCGCCCGAGCAGGCCTTCCGCCACGGCCTGCGCGGAGAGCGGAGCTCCCTCTCCGATGAGGTGCTCGCCGCCGCGCTCTTGAGCCCCTTGGACCCCTCCCCTCCCCTGCGCGCCCGCCGGGGCGAGTGGTCGGAGGGCGGCGTGCGCGAGGCCACCCTGCTGATCCTCCAGGAGGGCGGCGACTGGCTGTTGGCGCGCCGGCCCTTTGTTCGCAGCGACGATGGCGTGGGGACCTGGCTCGGCGCCTGGAGCCTGCGTCGCGGCGGCGCCGGCTCCCACCTGCCGGCCCCCCTGCGCTCCTGGCTGGAGGCCGATGATGTGCCGGCGGTCAACTTCATCTTTGGCAAGACCGCGGCGAACTACGACATTCGCATGGGCATCGTCCCCCTGGCCGCCCCGATGGCCAGAGACGCCCTGGGCATGGCAACGGTGCTGGGCGCCCTCGTGGACGAAGAGATGGCCGAAGATGGCCTGCCGCCCTTTCTTGTCTTTGTTCAGCGCCCCGACGCCCTGGAGCGCTGGGAGGTTCGCGGCGATCCCGGCTGCGATCCGCACGATCTGATCCGCGGCATCGCCAACCAGGACGAGGTCTCGGCGGTGGTGCTGGTCCACCCGGCGGTGGTAGTGGGCCCCCATGGCCACCGAAGCCGGGCCATCGCCCTGCGGGCCGAGATGGAGGGCCAGATCGTGCAGCGGGTGATGCCCTACCAGAACACCGACGCCGGGCTGCTTCTGGGCGAGCCCTGGCTGGGAGCCCCCCGCTACGTCCGGCCGGGCGAAGGCTGGATCGGGCAGGACCCGCGGAGCCCCCTCCCCGACCTCACCGAGCCGGCGCTGGGGCCCTATGCCCACGCCATGCCGATGGCCTGATGGTCAACACCGCGCACCTCCTCGCCCAGCACGACGGCCTGCGGGTTCTCCTGCACCAGGCGATCGATCAATGGACCGCGCGCCCGGGTCCACGGCGCACGGAGGTGCTCCAGGCCGTGCACCGCTACGCCTCGAGCATGATCGATGGCGAGCTGGAGACGCTCTACAGTCAACTGGTTTTGATGGCCGATCCCAACCTGCGCGCCCTCGCCCAGGAGCTGCTGGAGGGCCTCACCGAGCTGCGGGAGCGGGTGGGCCGCCTCGTCCTCGACTGGCCGCCCGAGCGACAGGCCATCGAGCCCGACGCCCTGCTCGCCGAGCTCGACAATCTGTCCACCGCCGCCCTGATGTGGATGGAGCTCGAAGAGGAGGCCCTCTTTCCGCTCCTCGACTACCCCAGCCCCGCCAACTGGCAGGAGCTGGAGACCCTCTTCGCGATGATGCCGACGCCATCGGTCGAGTAGGGGCCCTCACTCCACCGTGAGGGCGGCGCCCTGGGCGGCGGGCTCGAAGGAGGCGTCGGTGCTGCCGAAGGCGGCGGCCTCATTGGGCAGGGTCCAGGTCTGGCCGGTGAGCGAGACCACGGTGAGAGACCACACCCCGGCGGGCACATCGGCACCCTGCACCACCGTTTCGCTGCCGTCGGGCAAGGTGTGGATGGCCCCCGGCAGGAAGAGGCCGGTGAGGCTGGTGAGCGGCGTGGGAATACCGACCGGCACGCTGCCATCGCTGAGGAAGGTGGGGTAGACCGCCGCCTCGGTGGCGTAGGACTCGCCCGGCGCCAGGGGGATCTGTTCACTCCCGAGAAACTGCAGGTAGAGCCGCGGCCAGATGTCGACCATGCCGGCGGCGGCGAGGCTGGGGTTGGGGTGCGGATCGGGGGCGCCGTCGCCGTCGGCGTCGACCACGTGAACATAGAACATCGTGTCGCAGGCAGAGGTGCCGTCAAAGGGCCCCGTGAGGGTGACCAGCTCGCTGTAGATGCCCGTGCTGGCGATGCCAAAGGTGAGCTGGGTGGGATCGGTGCTGCGGGCGGCGGTGTTGTCGGTGAAGACAAAGGCCGGCCGCTCGGTGGGCAGCACCGAGCCGACGAAGATCGGCAGCCCGCCGAGCCGCTCGCCGCCCGCCACGCTCACCACGCCGCGCTCGCCGGTGCTCAGATCGGCGAGGTGGGCGCCGGCGACGTCGCCGCAGGTGGCGCCGGCGTTGGTGCTGAGCAGGGGCTGAAAGTCGGCGTCCTGATCGTTGATGGCGGCGAAGAGATAGTCGCCGTCGGGCAGGTGGGTGATGGCGAAGGGGGCGGCCGGCGCGCCGGTGGTGCCGATGGAGAAGGCCTCGGCCGGCACGGCGGCGAAGGTGATCGGGCTGCCGGTGCCGGCGGGGGGCGGCGGATCCTCGGCGTCAAAGACCAGCACGAAGGTGTCGGCCGGGCTGCCCTCGCCCAGGTAGATCACGGTGCCCTCGACGACGTTCAAGGTGGCGTCGGCCTCGAGGTCGAGGTCGACCTCGTGAGCGCAGGCGCCCAGCAGCAAAAGGTGGAGGGAGAGAAGGCGCATCAGAAGCGGTACTCCACGGCGCCGGCGACCCGACCGCCCACGAGCTGCCCCTTGGGGTGCTCCCGGACGCGGGCCTCGTCGCTCCACAGGGCGGGGATGTTCCAGGCCGAGACCGACAGCTCCAAGGCCTCGTCGGCGAAGGGGCGGCCGGCGAGGCGGGCGATGGGCAGGGTGCGGGCGGGGGTCTCGACCTCTTCGACCACGAGCTGGCCGTTGGGGTCGTACTCGCGCAGGCGCCAGGTGGTGGCCGAGACATGCTGCACCTGGGCAGACAGATCCATCCGCCAGGGGCTGCGCCAGATCACGCCCGCGTTGAGCTTGAGCGGGGCGGTGTCGGGGTCTTCGGCGGTGCCCTCGTCGCTCTCTTCGCGCACCCGCTGCAAGGCGAGGTTGGCAAACAGATCGAGGCCGTCGATGGGAAAGAGCCGGCCATCGAGCTCCACGCCATAGGCGGTGGAGACCGGGCTCAGGTTGTCAAAGGCGGTGGTGCCGGCGACGAAGGCGTTGACATCGGGGTTGTAGGCGTTGATCTCGGGCACGACGCTGGTGACAAAGATGATGTCGGAGATGCGGTTCATGTAGAGCGCGACGTCGGCCCGGTGGTAGGCGCTCGACTCGTCGTGGATGCCGACCTCGGCGGTGAAGATGCGCTCGGGCAGCAGGTTCTCGTTGCCGACGATGTGAACGTTGACGCCGTCGACGTCGGCCGGCTGGTAGAAGTCGAGGTAGCTCTCCATCAACGTGGGCGCGCGGAAGCTGGTGCCGGCCGTGGCGCGAATCGCGGTGCGGTCGGCCACGCGGAGGATGGCGGCGCCGCGCGGCGACAGGGTGCGCGAGAGGTCGACCAGGGGGTGGCGGTCGAGGCGCAGGCTGCCGACCAGGGTGAGGGGCCCCACCTTGGCCTCCTCTTGGCCGAAGGCGGAGATGTGGTGCTCGACGATCGGCTCGCCATCGGTGTCTTTGAGGTAGCCGAAGTCGACGGCCTTGCGGCGGTAGCCAAGCCCGACGTTGACCCGGTGCTCCACGCTGCCGGTGGAGAAGCGCTGGTTGGTCTCCAGCTCCAGGTCGCCGACGTCACTGTTTACGTTGGTGCTGAGGTCTCGCTCGCCCACATAGGAGAGCCAGGGGCCGGTCTGCCCGGTGTAGTGATTGAAGAAGCCGCGCAGGTGAACGCTGCCATAGGACAGATCGGCCCGGGCGTAGCCGCCGTCAAAGGTGAGGTTGTAGTCGCCGAGGGCGCCGATGACGTAGGTCTCGGCGTAGCCCTTGGCATAGCCCCCCGACATCGACACAAAGCCGTCGTCGCCAAAGGTGCGGTCGAAGCGCACGTTGCCGCGCACCGCCTCGGTGGACATAGACTGGTCTTCGACGAGGTCGCTGCTGAGGGGGCCCCCCTCTGCGGGCAGGGCCTCGGCCGACCAGCGCCCATCCTGGCCGTAGCCGGCCGACAGGCGCCAGGCGCTGCGACCTTGCCTGCCGGTGACGACGGCGGCGCCGCGCCCATAGCCGGGGGTGCCGCCCTCGGCGTGCAGGATGTTGTCGCCCTCGCCGGGGGTGCGGGTGATGATGTTGACCACGCCGGTGACCGCGTTGGCGCCGTACACCGCCGAGCCGGGCCCGCGGATGATCTCGATGCGCTCGATCTCTTCGATGGAGATCTCCAGGCTCGCCCAGATCGGCGTGCCCAAGACGTCGAGGTAGACGGAGCGGCCGTCCACCAGCACCAGCACCTTGTTGGACAGCTCCCGGTTGAAGCCGCGAATGCTCACATCGGGCTTGCCCGAAGACAGCGCCATCACGTCGACGCCGACGACCTGGCGCAGCAGATCGGGGATGCTGGTGGCGCCGCTCTGGCGGATGTCGTCTTCGGTGAGGATGGTGACCGAAGAGGGCGAGTCGAGGGGGTCCTGGCCGTAGCGCGAGGCGGTGACGACGACGCGGCCGTAGGCCTCGGACTGAAAGCCGCCGGCCACCTCGGGCACGGCGACGGGGGGGGCTGGCGGCGCGGCGGTGGGAGGACCGTCGACGGGCGCTGGGGCCGGGCTGGGCGGCGCCGGGGCCCGGGTCGACAGCGAGGAGGACAAGGCGGCCAGCTCGGCGGCGA
>JBEIQK010000275.1:0-7657 GCA_040376505.1 Alphaproteobacteria bacterium
GGCACGGTCTCGGGGCCGAAGTTGGCGACGCGGGCGCCATAGGTGGTGCTGGTGAGGATGGAGTGCTCGACCCCGCCGAGGTCTTCGCGGTAGTGGCGTGTGGGGTACCTGGTGCAGCCATCGTCGACAAAGGTGAAGTCGGAGCCGTCCTTGCGGGCCTGGGCAGCGCCGTTGATGTAGACGATGTTGTCGCGGACCTGCACGGTGTCGCCGGGCAGGCCGACCACCCGCTTGATGTAGTCGAGGGTGCCGAACTGGGCGTTGCCGCCGACGGCGGGCACCGGCAGGTCGAGGTACTCCACCGCCTTGCCCTCGTCGGAGCCGGGGAAGACGAAGACCACCACATCTCCGCGTTCGGGTACGTCGAGCTCGCCGATGGGGATGCGGGTGAGGGGCCAGCGCAGGCCGTAGCTGTACTTGGTGACCAGGATGTGGTCGCCGATGGCCAGGGTGGGCACCATCGAGCCCGAGGGGATGCGGAAGGGCTCGGCGATCACCGATCGCACGGCCAGCACGGTGATCATCGCCGGACCCCAGGTGCGCACGATGTCGACCACCCAGTCCCAGAAGCGGGCCCCGTGACTGCGGTCGTCGGGGGCGTCGAGGAGATCGTCGTCGTCGCGCCGGGCCGGGGGCTCGGTACGCGCGTCGGGGGGTTGGCCGTTCGGGGTCTTCACCAAGGGCTCCTGGCCGCCAAAAAGGGGGCGTGGTTTAACCCGCGGGCCAGAGATTACCCTGCCCGGGCTGGCGCTCGTCACGAGGAAGTGGGATCGCCGCGGAGGAAGCGATGCGTGAGCGCGTAGAGCGGGCCCTGGCCCAGGCGCAGGCCGACGAGGAGCCGGCGCCCGAGGGCACCCTGTTGGCCTCGGTGGCGGCGCTGATCACCCCCTCGGGGCGCATGCTCTTCATCCGGCGGGCGGAGCGCGAGGGGGACCCGTGGAGCGGGCACGTGGCCCTGCCGGGTGGGCGCCACAGCCCGGGCGATCGGGATCTCCGGCACACGGCGGCGCGAGAGACCTGGGAGGAGGTGGGGGTGCCCCTCGACGCGATCGGGCGGCCCCTCGGGCGCCTCGCGGATCTCTGGAGCCCGGTGCGGCTGGGGCGGCCCCGCCTGCGGGTGAGCGCCTATGTCTTCGCCGTCCCCGAAGAGCTCGTGCTGGAGCCCAATCACGAGGTGGCGGGCACGATGTGGGTGTCGCTCGACCGGCTGATCGCCGGGGAGGGCCGGGGGAGCCGGCCCTGGCAGCACCAGGGTCAGCCGATCGAGCTGCCCACCGTTCATCTCGATGGGCACGAGATCTGGGGCATCACCCTGCGCTTCGTCGACGACCTGCTGGAGCGGCTCGGGGCCGCCGATCAGGGCTTGGGGGCCTGAAGGACGAAGACCAGCACGCCGGTGCCATCCTCGAAGCGGCGCTCCTCGGCGGTGACGCTGCGGAGTTGGGTGCGGAGGATGTCGAGGGTCTCGTCGTTGAAGGCGGCGACGTCGACGCAGATGTACTCGATGCCGGCGGCGACCATGGCGGCGAGGGTGCCCTCGCGCTCGGCGGCGTGGTGCTCGTCGATGGCGGCCCGGGGCGGCGCCTCGCCCTCCTGGGCGGCGCGGGCGATGTCGTCCCAGTTGCGGAGCTGGCGAAAGAGGGGGCCGTTGAGGCGCATCGGGGCGAGGGTCTTGAGGCTCGGGTACTCGACGGTGGGCCGGCCGCTGAGCACCTGGATGTAGGCCACGTCGACGGAGCTGAGGGAGTCGGAGAGGTTGGCGAACACGGGCAGGGTGTCGCGGCGGGCCTGCTTGGGGGCCGGCCGGATCTGCGGCAGGGTGAGCAGCGCGCCCCCGCCGCGCTCGCCGATCCACGCTGCGAAGGCGATGGGAGGGAGGGCCTGGGCAGGGAAGACGTCGTGAAAGCGGCTGCCATGCAGGCCTTGCTGGACGCCGCCGATCGCCAGGAGCAGCGCCAGAACGAGGGTGACGGGCCGGCCCCAGGGGAAGCGGTTGACCGCGCGGAAGATCCGCCCGAGGCCGATGCCGCCGGCCATCATGAAGGCGAAGCCGGCCGGGAGGAGCCAGCGGCGCGGAAACCGGATGGAGCCGATGCCGGGGAGGCTGTAGAGATCGGCGTTCCAGGAGAGGAGGGTGCGACCCAGGTCGGCGCCGGTCTCGCCCATCCAGACCGCGAGCTCCGCGGGGATCCGCGGGTTCTGCCCGAGGCTGAGGGCCAGCATCACCACCCCGGCCAAGGTCCAGGGCAGGGAACGGCGCAGGTGCGCCAGGGAGAGCACCAGGGCCACGACGAGGGGCACGGAGGGGATCACCGTTGGCGCCAGCGAGGGGTCGCGCGGGCCCGCAAAGCCCCACTCCTGCTGCCACCAGGTGTGCAGGTCGACGGAATTGAGCTTCAGCAGCGCGCCGTCGTCGTCGACCGCTCGGCTCTCGATCGGAAAGAACTGGAAGAGCCAGAAGAGGGCGCCGCCGACCACGGCGCCGACGATCACCAGGGCGACGAGGGCGCGCGCGACGTCGGCCCGGCGCGGCCCCCGCAAGGCGCCGACCCACATGGGCCCCAGGGCGATGAGCCCCAGCACGGCGGCGTAGATGGCGTGGTAGGGGCTGTCGAGGGCGACGGCCCCTGCGAGGAGCCCCGTGAGGATTGCGAGCCCGACCCGCCCCTGGTCGGCGGTAGCCCAGCCGGCGGCGAGGAAGAGCGGCACCAGCCAGAAGGCGATGTGCTCGGGGGTGCCGTCGGCGACGCTGTGCAGCAGGGTGGGCTGGGCCAGCATGGCCCCACCAAAGGCGATGCCGGCCGCCCAGGAGCCGCTGAGCGTGCGGATCAGCGCGGCAGAAGAGAAACCAACGCCGAAGATCAGCGCCCCGACGGCGAAGTTGTAGCCGCTCACCGGCCCGAGAAGCAGGCCCGCTGGGGCGAGCAGGATGCCGCTCACCCAGGGCAAGACCAGCGCCAGCACGCCCTCGGGGAAATTCACATGGTGACTCCACAGGGGCGTCTCGGGCGGCAGCAGCGAGCGACGCAGGTGGTCGAAGCTCCACATGCCGCGGATGGCGTCGGTGCTGGGGTCGCCGGCCAGGGTGCCCTCGGGGCTCATCAGCAGCGGCCCGCAGACCCACAGGGTGAGCCCCAGGCAGGCGAGGAGGGTGAGGTCACCGCCCGCGCGCAGCTCGGCCACGACGAAGGCGCGCAGCCTCTCGCGAAGGGCAAAGAGGTGGCTCATTCGGGGACCTTGCCCTCAACGGGCGAGCCCGAGACCCAGCGCCAGCGGCCCTTGAGGGTGCCGGTGCGGTCCCACTCGCTCCACCAGCCGTGGCGCAGGCCGCCGACGTAGGGGCCCACATCCTTGGCGTGGCCGCTGTTGTGAAAGTCGATGTAGGGCCCATGGCGCACATGATTGGGCAGGGTGCAGTACATGCGGCCCTGCTCGGCGCGCTCGTCCACCAGCACGGTCCCGGTTGGGCAGGCGGTGATCACGCGGCTGGTGACGAGGTCTTCGTAGTCATCCGCCACCGGCGGCAGGTCGCCGTCTACGGCCGGCGCCACCCGGGTCACGTTGGCGGGCAGCATGCCGCCGCCTTCGTCGCGCCGCCCCGCCGGGGCCGGGCTGTTGGGAGCGCCTTGATCGGCCGGCCGATCCGCGTTTCGGCTGCCGAGATCGCCATCGCCGATCACCTCGGTCTGGCCTTCTCGGCGAACGAAAGGCTTGGGCGTGCTCGACGAACAGGCCAGGAGCAGCAGCAGGACCAACGGGCGCCTCAGCAGCAGGAGGGTCACCACATCGTAGCGCCTGCGAGGGCGCGTGCGTCATGCCGGAGCGCAGCGAGGCCTTCGGCGTCGATGCTGTAGAGCCCCCGCACACCGCCCATCGGGTCGATGAGCAAGAAGCGCTGGGAGTGCATGATGTTGGGCACCTCGCCGGTGCCGGGGTCGCGCTCGAGGCCTTGCTGCAGGCCCTCGATGAGGCCGTCGACCAGCACGCGATCGCCGGTGACAAAGCGCCACTGTTCGGGCCGAGCGCCATAGCGTTGGGCATAGGCGCTGAGGACCGCGGGGGTGTCGTAGTCGGGGTCCACCGAGATCGACAAAAAGCGGATGGGGCTGGCCGCGTCGGCGGCGCCAAGGTCGCCGGCCAGCGCGGCCATATGCGACGACAGCGTGGGGCAGACGTCCTTGCAGCGCGTGAAGATGAAGTCGACGATGGTGACCTGGCCGATCAGATCGTCGTGCCCGTAGGCGGCGCCTGCCTGATCGGTGAGGGCAAAAGCCGGCACCAGGGTGAAGGCGTCGGCCGGCAAGGGCGGCTCCACCGCGTAGCGCCAGGCGGGAAAGCCGATCAGCGCGAGGGCGAAGAGCCCCCAGGCGAAGGGATGGCGGGCGAGCTCGCCATCGGCGGTGCGAAAGGTTGCGGCGCTCAAAACAGGGCCTTGTCGACGGCGAGGGCGGCGAAGAGCCCGTTCAAGTACAGAAGGGAGTACAGAAAGACCTGCCGCGCCCAGCGGACGCCGGCGCCGTCGCGGTACCCCCGCCAGACGAGGTACAAAAAGCCGAAGCCGAGCAGCGAGCCGAGGCCGAGCGTGGTGGCGTTGGCGATGCCCAGGTGAACGAGCACGAGGGGCAGGGGCACCAGGGGCAGCGTGTACAGCACCATCTGGCGCCGGGTGGCCTCTTCGCCGTGATCGATCGGGAAGACCTTGAGGCCGGCCTGCTCATACTCCGACTGGCGGTACAGGCCGATCGCCAGCGAGTGCGGGATCTGCCAGAGGAAGAGCACGGCGAAGAGGGCGAGCCCGCCCATGTCGGCTCGCCCGGTGACCGAGGCCCAGCCGATGAGCGGAGGCAGCGCGCCCGGGATGGCGCCCACCAGCGTGCTCACCGACGAGCGGCGCTTGAGCGGCGTGTAGACGACGACGTAGAGCACCAACGCGATCGCCGCGAGAAGCCCCGCGAGCGGCCGCGTGCCGAGGGTGAGGAGCCCGACGCTGAAGACGGAGAGAAAGAGCCCCATGACCAGCGCCACGACCGGCGGGAGGCGCTCGGAGGGCAGGGGGCGGCTGGCGGTGCGGGCCATGAAGCGATCGGACTCGCGCTCCAGGTAGTTGTTGAGCGCGTTGGCGCCCGCGACCACGAGGATGGTGCCGCCGATGGCCAGGGCGGCGCGGGTGCCGGAGACTGCGCCAGGAGCGAGCCAGACGCCGCCGCCCGCGGTGAGCCAGACGAGGGCGCTCAGGCGCGGCTTGGTGAGGGAGAGGAGGTCTCCCAGGAGTCCCGGCTTTCGGGCTGGAGCGGTCTGCTCCGGGGGCTCGCTCACGTGGGCCTCTTCGAGGGACGTTTGGAGGCGCCGATTGGGAAGGCTCTCCACGCTAGGGGTGTCCACAACGCGACTCCGAAGCGGAGCCATGCCCCGTGGTGGGGGTGGTGTCAAGAGGTGGGGCCGGAGGCGGAGGGCTCTGAACAGGCGCTGCGTTGAAAGGCCGATTCGGACGGCGTCTCCTGACTTTGATCAGCCTTTGTGCAAGGCGAGGGTCCAACCGTGCGGTGAATTGACGCGGCTCGTGAGCAACGGTTAGGGCCGGCTCCTTCAGGAGAGGTCCCCCCGTGGCTTCCAGCGCTCCCCCTTCTTCTCATGGTGCCCTCGAGCACGGCGATACGATCCCTGACGTCGCCGCTGAGCCCGACGAGGTGCCTACCCGCTACATTTCGATCCTCGCCGCGGTCGTGACGGTGGGCATCGTCGCGACGGTGGCCTTTGCCTTTGGCCTGTTCAAGGTCTACACGGCGATGGAGCTGGCCGACAAGGGCTACGCGCAGACCTCGTCAGCCACCTGGGGCTCCGACCAGTGAAGCTGCGCCGCCTCTTCGGCGCGGCAGCGCTGGCGGGCCTGATGTGCCTGTCGGTGGCGCGCGACGGTTGGGCGGCGGAAGACCTTCCTAAAGAGCTGGAAGGCGTGACGGTTGAAGAGCACCTGGGGGCCACGCTTGATCCCTCTCTGGAGTTCATCGATCACACCGGTCAAAAGATCCGGCTCGATCAGCTCCTGCGAGATGGCAAGCCGGTCATCTTGACCCTGAACTACTACACCTGCGGCACCCTCTGCAGCGTAGTGCTCAACGCGGTCCTCAACGGTCTCAAAGACCTGGCGTGGACGGCGGGGCAGGAGTTCCGGGTGGTGACGATCTCGATCGACCCGAACGAGACCTCGTCGCTGGCGGCCGCCAAGCGCGCCTCCTACCTGGACGCCCTTGGCCGAGGGGAGGTGGACTGGTCCTTCCTCGTCGGCGATGAGATCGCGATCGAGAAGGTCGCCAGAACAGTCGGCTTCCAGTACCGGTACGATGAAGCCACGCAGCAGTTTGCCCACCCGGCGATGATCGCTGTGATCGGGCAGGGCGGAACGGTGGCTCGCTACCTGTACGGTGTAGAGTTTCCTGCGCGAGATCTCAAGTTCGCGCTGATCGAGGCTGCCGAGGGTCGGGTGGGCAGCCCTGTCGACAAGCTCATCCTCAGTTGTTTCCACTACGACGCGGCCAGCGGGAAGTACACCCCGGCGGCCTTTGGTGTCATGCGCATCGGCGGTGCGCTGTCAGCCATGGGTCTCGGCATCTTCACCTGGTCGCTCTGGCGCCGCGAGCGCCAAAACCGCTCTCAAGGGAGTGTCGTCTGATGATCCCCTTCCTTCTTCCGCTGGCGGCGCAGGCCGGAACAGTCGAGCCTGCCAGCTTTCTGCTGCCACCGGCTGCAACCGAGTACGCCAAGCAGACGGACTTCACCTGGAACTTCATCCTCATCACGGATGTTGTGTTCTTCATCATCCTGATGGGGATGATGATCCTGTTCGCCGTCAAGTACAAGCAGCGGCAGGAGGGTGAGAAGACCGACCCCACCAAGGGCAGCCACTTGCTGGAGGCCATTTGGGCGGTGGTGCCCAGCATCCTGCTGCTGGTCTTCTTCGCCCTCGGCTTTCAGGGCTGGATCAACCAGGCTGTGCCGCCGGCCGACTCGCTCGACGTGCGCGTGACGGGGCAGAAGTGGTCGTGGACCTATGAGTATGGCAATGGCATCAAGACCTTCGCCAACCTCAAGGCCGGCACCCAGGATCAGTACGAGGGCGAGGGCCTGGTGGTGCCGGCCGGCAAGCCGATCCGCCTCACCATGAGCTCCCAGGACGTCATCCACTCCTTCTACGTGCCGGACTTCCGCATCAAGAAGGACGTGCTGGCCAGCCGCTACACCGTGCAGTGGTTCAACGCGCTGGAGCCGGGTGAGCACCAGGTGTATTGCACCGAATACTGCGGCACCGCGCATTCCCGCATGATGAGCCGCATCAAGGTGCTCTCGGCGGCCGACTACAGCGCCTGGCTCGACAAAAACACGCCCAACGAGAATGAGGCGCCGGAGGTCAAGGGCCAGAAGCTCTTCGCCGCCAACGCCTGTGGAAGCTGCCACTCCATCGACGGCTCGAAGCTGGTCGGCCCGTCGCTCAAGGGCAAGTACGGCACCACCGAGACCCTTGAGGGTGGTGCGACCGCGCAGATCGACGACACCTACATCCGGGAGTCCATCCTGATGCCCGCGGCGAAGGTGGTGGCGGGCTACGCGCCCTCGATGCCCGCCTTCCAGGGTCGCCTCTCGGATGACGAGATCAACAACC
>JBEIQK010000940.1:0-2347 GCA_040376505.1 Alphaproteobacteria bacterium
CCGCCATCGGCCAGCACCAGGGTGAGGTCGAGCTTGTTGCCGACCAGCGCCACCGAGCCGGCCAGCACCACCTCGCTCTGGTTGGCGGCGCCGACCTTTCCGAGGCAGGGGCCGCTCTTCAAGCAGTCGGCGTTCATCTCGGGCGGCATCTTGTCGAGCTGCTTGACCGACCCGTAGGTGCCCATGAAGTCCAGCTCCGAGGCGATCAGGCTGGTGAGGTTCAGCACCATCAGCGGATCGACGCCCTTGGAGACCAGCGGCGAGACCGTGGCGTCCTTGGCGAGGGCGGCGCCGGGCGCCAGCGCCAGGGCGGCGAGGAGGACGATGGGGGCGGGACGGAAGAGCATGAGGGACCTCGGAGAGCGGCGCCGCGGTGCGCCAGTCCAGCGCTGCGCCGAACACAATCCGCGGCAAGTATAGCGACCTGCGGTGGGGGGCACGCGACAAACACGCGAAGATGACGGGCGCTTACAGGGTCCGAGACGCCATCCATCGGCATCTTGGCCGGGGTCGCGCGCGATCCGACCGCCGGGTTGGCGCCTCGCGGCCTTGGGTGGCCCTCGTTAGTCCGCAGTCATGTGGTCGGATCGCGGCACTCGCCTCGCGGGGGTCGGCCTGCTCATCGCCGCCTTCCTCCTCGCCCTGGCCGACGCCATGCGGGTGGGCCTGTCGGCGGGCCCGGCCCAGGGGGTGCAGAGCCTCACGATCCTGTTCTTGCTGGGCGCGCTCTCGCTGGTGGCGGTGGTGGGGCTGCCGGGCTTGCTGGTGCTCTGGCTCAGGCCGCGCAAGGGGCCCATCGGGCTGCTCGTAGGGCTGCAATTGGGCCTGGTGCTGGGCCTGCTTCTGCACCTTGGCGTGCGTGCGCTCTCGGATCCGCCGCCCTTTCAAGAGCGCCCGCGGCTGTTCGACGGGTCGATGACCTTGGGGCTGGCGTTGTTCTCGTTGAGCCTCCTCGTCAGCCGGCGCTCGCCGATCTTTGGCGCCGTGGGCGTCGTGTGCGTCTTCCTCGTCCTGGGCAAGCCCAGCGACCGGCGGCCGCCCCTGAAGGAGGTCTCCAAGGCCGGCGCGCGCAACCTGCTGCTGGTGACCCTCGACACCACCCGGGCCGATCACACCAGCGCCTTTGGCGGCCCGTCCCGCCGAAGCCCGCATATTGACGCCGTCGCCGCGGAGGGGGTGCGCTTTGACGCGGCCTTCGCGCCCATCGCCGTGACGGGGCCGAGCCACACCACGCTGCTCTCCGGCCTGGGGCCCTGGAGCCATGGCAGCCTGCTCAACGGCGTCCCCGTGCCCGAAGGGCTGCCGATGCTGGCACCCCGGCTGCGCGAGGCCGGCTACGAGACCGGGGCCTTCGTCAGCGCCTATGTTCTTGACGGCGGGCTCGGGTTTTCGCGGGGCTTTGGCGTCTACGACGACGACTTCACGCTGCTCCCCGGTTGGGCCGACACCCTGGCGGGCCGCACCTGGGCGCTCGGCTACCGCCACCTGTGGCCCGACGACATCCTGGAGCGCCGCGGCGATCGCACGGTGGCCCGGGCGCTCTCCTGGCTGGAGGAGCAAGAGGCCGATCGGCCCTACTTCCTCTGGGTGCACCTCTTCGATCCGCATGGGCCCTACGCGCCGCCCCAGCCCTGGGACCACGCCTACTACGAGGGCGATCCCTACGATCCCACCGAGCGCAGCCTGCCGCCGGCCGAGGCGCTGCCGCCCTACCTGCGCGACAGCCTGCGCGGGGTAACCGATCTGCAGTGGCCCCTGGCCCAGTATGCGGGCGAGATCAGCTACGCCGACGCGCAGCTTGGCGTCCTGCTCGCTGCCATCGAAGCCCGCGGTGAGGCCGACCGCACCTTGGTCATCGTCGCCGCCGACCATGGCGAGAGCCTCGGCGAGCATGGCGTGTGGTTCAACCACGGCGACGACCTCTTTGAGGCCACCACCCGGGTTCCCCTGGCCCTGCGCCTGCCCGGCGTGCTGCCGGCCGGCAAGGTGGTGACTGAGCTGGTGGAGTTGGGCGATGTGGCCCCCACCGTCTACGATCTGCTCGAGCTGCCCGAGCCCAAGGCCGTAGAAGGGCGCAGCCTCGTGCCCCTGGCCTTTGGCCGCCAGGGTCGGCCCTTTGCGCGGGGGCTCTGCTTTGATCGCGAAGCCAACCTCGCCGCCCGGGCCCGCGGCCTCACCACCGCGCCCACCTACCGCCTCGTCACGCTGCGCACCGCAGACCAGCGCTACGTCTGGCGCGAGGCGCCCGGCTTTGGCGAGGCGCTCTACGACCGCGCGACCGATCCCCGCGAAGAGGCGCCCCGGATGGGCACAGACGCCGAGGTGGGCGCCTTGCGGGCGGTCGCCC
>JBEIQK010000666.1:0-3739 GCA_040376505.1 Alphaproteobacteria bacterium
CGAGTTCAGGCCATTCCAGGAGTTCATCCTGTTCCGCACGCTTCTCTCCTCCGCTGTCCTCTTCGCTCTGTCCATGTCCGCGGCCCAGGCGGCTGACACCAAGGTCTATCACGGCAACAGCTGCGACACCCAGAACAGCTCCATGAATCGAACCACCTATGGCACCACCACCACCAGCACCAGCGCCAGCCTGACCACCACCTGTGACGTGGTCAACGACATCATCGACGCGACCGGACAGACCATCACCGGTGCGACGGTCTACTACCAGGATCAGACCTCCACCGCCGAGATCACCTGCACCCTCTACGCGCGCTACGAGCTCGGTGCGTCGGCCTACATCGACTACAAGTCGTCCAGCTCCGGCGTGGCCGCCTATGGCTCGGCGGTGGGGAGCATGTCGATCTCCGCGGTCTCGGAGTCGCTGCCCAGCATGCCCTACCGCTACGTCATGTACTGCTCGATCCCGCCGGTCAAGTCGGGCGCCAGCAGCTACGTCCTCGGCTACTCTGTGACGGAGGGCTGATTCGATGCGCGGCACCATGTTGGCTCCGTGGCTGCTCCTCGCTGGGCTGTCGGGATACGCTCTCCTTGGGACGAGGTCTCCTTCCAGCGAAGCGCCGCCCTCCAAAGAAGCAAAGTCCCCATCGGCAAAGGTCGTCCGCGAACAGACCAGCCTGGGGCCCCTCTGGACCGCGCTCTGGGAGCTGCGGGACGAGGTGGCCAGTCTCCAGGCCAACGTGGACGCCCGCCCCGCCGAGGCTCGGTCGGCCCCGCCGACCGAGTCAGAAGTTCAGTCCCACGAAGATCGCTATCTCTCGGTCCTGGAGATCAATCACGAGTTGGAACCCGTGGATGATGCCTGGGCCGATGAGACCGAGTCGGCCGCTGCCGCCTGGTTCGACCAGGAAGGCGTAGAGGCCGACCTCGTCGAGGTGAACTGCCGGAGCCGGTCCTGCCGGGCCGTCTTTGCCGCCAGCTCCCTGGAGAGCCGTGCGGTCCTCTTCGACACCCTGCCGATGACCGCCCCCTTCAACAGCGCCGGCCACTTCAGCTCCGATCCCGAGGACCCCTTGGTGGTCGAGCTGTGGTTCTCGCGAGAAGGGCAGGATCTCCCGGCTCCGGGTTAGGCGCCCCTTGTCCCGGCCGGCCGGCTTCGGTCGGCCGGGACCCTCTCTTTCCCCGATGAGGATTCGATGCCCAATCGACGCATCCCCGCCGAAGCCGCCGGCGCCGAGAAGCTGCTGGCCGGCGACCCCAACATCCAGATCAACCCATCGATCCCCGTTCCGTTGACCATTACCGTCGAGCGGGGCCCCAACTCCAACGCAGTGAAGGCGCTGACCACCCAACCCGTGATCAGTCCGGCGCAGCGCACGTCGCTCTCCAACGAGATCGCCTCCATCCAGGCCGAAGGGGGCTACTTGCAGCTCCCACCGAACTATTCAATCACCGTCAATCTGAGTGATGTCGCGCTGAAGCAGGTCTCGAAGAACGTCGAGCTGGAGTGGGAGCCCAAGTTCGCCCGGCTCCTCGTCTGGCGCGACAGCTACTGACCCGCCAGCTTCGCGACAAAGCGGGCCTCCGGCGATCGCAACGGCCCCGCCGCTTCGCCCAGCGCGACGCGGCGGGCCTCCGCCACCGCTTCGGAGAGCACCGGCTCGGCGGCGGCCGCCTGGAGGTCCAGGTCGCCGCTGGGCAGCCCGGCCGCCCGGCGCGCCAGCCCACGACAGAGGAGATTGTACACAAGTAAGGAGCGGTCGCCGATTCGTTCACAGGTGGCCAGCCCCTCTTCGAAGATCCCCTCCGCGGCCTGGAGCTTTGCCTCTTCGAGATAGAGCCCGGCGAGGTTCGTGAGGGCATAGGCCAGCAGCCGCGAGGCGCCGACCGCCCGCAGGTTGGCCGCTGCCGCCCCAAGCAAACGGTGCGCCTCGGCCCAGTCGCCCTCCTCGCGGGCCACGTCGCCGGCGTTGGTCTGGGCAAGCCCCATCAGCCGCCGCGCGCCCATCGACTGAAACGCCTCGATCGCCACCGCGTAGCGCCGCCGCGCCGCGTCGTGGCGGCCCGCCCGGTAGTCAGCCTGGGCGAGGTTGGTCACCATCAGGGCCGCCTCCACCCGGTTGTCGAGCTGGCGATGGAGCTGCTCGGCCTCTGAAAAACGATCCCGGGCCTCATCCAGTCGCCCCTGCGCCATCGCCGCGCTTCCGAGGATGCCCAACAGGGTCGCCCGCTGCCCGAGGTCGGCAAAATCCTCATTCACCGACAGCGCCATCACAAAGTGCCGCTCGCCTTCTGCATAGGCCCGTTGGGCATACTCGACGAGCCCGCGCACATAGATCACCTCGGCCAGCGCCTCGGGGCCAGCGCAGGCCAGGGCCCGGTCGAGCCGCTCCACCGCCCGTGTATAGGCGCCCTGCTCCAAGGCCACCCGCGCCAGAACCGTCAAGGTGGGCGCGCCGGCCCGCTCTCTGCGGGCGTCCAGCCTCCGCTCCACCATCGACAGTCGACCCAATTGCCGCCCCGCGTCTCCCCAGGCCGCCAGAAGCGCCTCTTCGAGGGCCCGGTCGTCGAGGCGCGGCAGCACCTCCGTCGCCGCCTCCAGAGTGGCGAGGCGCAGGCCGAGGGGGCCGATCCGCCGGAGCACGCCGTCCATCGCCAGGGTCGCCGCCACACAGGCGGCCGGCCGAGCGACGCCGGCTCGCCGGGCCACCAGACGCAGCTGATCGAGCTCCCGGGCCAGCCTGTGAAGGGCCGCCGCCCCCGCCTCTCCGCGCAGCGCGGGGAGCCCGCGGGCCGAAAACTCCAGGTACCAGGCCGAATGGGCCGCCGTCGCCGCCGCGATGAGGGCCGGCTCCGCGCGGGCTCGCTCCATCAGGTGGGCACGAACCACCGCCAGAAGCCGCAGCCGCGGCTCCCGATCGATGGGATCGACCTGGCGCAGCACCCAGGAGCGGGAGACCAGGGCGGCGATCCGCTCGGGGCCCTCCGGCCCCAGGACGGCCTCCGCGGCCGCGAGATCGAAGTCTCCCTCAAAAACAGTGAGGCACAGCAGGGCCGACCGAAGCGCTTCGGGGAGCAGGCCCCAGGAGAGGGTGAGGGCCGCCGACAAGGAGCGAACGCCATCGCGCTCCATCAAGACGGTCCCCCCTTCCATCATCTCCAAGAGGCGGGTGGGTGAGCGGAGATCGGCCCAGGCCCCCGCCACCTCCACCGCCAGGGGCAGCCCGTCGAGGGAGCGCACCAGCCGCTCGACAGCAGGGCGCACGCCCCCCGCCAGGGAGAATCCGGCTTGCACCCGGCGGGCGCGATCCTCGTAGAGAGAGACGGAGGGATCCATCGGCAGCGGATCCAGTCGAAAGACCCGCTCTCCCGCCGCCGCGGTCGGGGCCCGGCTGGTGGCCAGCACGGTGAGGCTGGGGGCCCGCACCAACAGAGGCGAGAAGAGGGAGGCCGCGACCGAGCCCAATTGTTCGACGTTGTCGACGATGAGGAGCGCAGCGCCCATCGTCGAGAGGAGGCTGCCCAGGGCCTCGGCGTCGCCCTGCGCCCCTTGGCCGGCCAATCCCAGGGCCTGGGAGAGGGCGCCGACCAGGCTGTCACGGTCGACGCAGGAGGCAACCGACACAAAGTGAACGGTCTTTCCCGCCTCGATCTCTCCATGGGCCAATTCGCTGGCGAGGCGGGTCTTGCCGACCCCGGGAGGGCCGACGAGGCAGAGGAGGCCCGGGCTGGCGCAGGC
>JBEIQK010000954.1:0-2282 GCA_040376505.1 Alphaproteobacteria bacterium
CGCGCCGAGGGGGTCGACCGGATCGAGGTCGAAGACATCGACCGGGCGCAGCAGGTGAAAGACGCTCCGCAGGCCGCTGGCGATGCACAGCGCCACCGTGCGCTCGGCCTCCACCACCGCCCGCACCCGGCCGGCCAGCCCGTCGGCCCGCAGCTCCACGGCGCCATGGCCCACCCCGGCCGCCGCGCAGCGCTCGGCCAGCTCGGCGGCGACCAGATCTTCGATGCCCGGGTGGGTGGTAAGCAACAAGGGGGTGGACATCGCGCTCCTCTCGGTGACGCCGGGCCCCCGACGCGGTAGACCCCCGCGTCTCTCCGGGCGTGGCCGCCCGGCTATCCAGCGGCGGTGACGGCCGCCCCGGGGCCCCGGCCCCACGGAGCTCCTCGATGTGGCGCATCTTCTTTCCTGGCCTGCTTGTGGTCGCCTGCAATTCCACCCCGGAGGGCAAGGGCAACGCGCCGGCGCTGGTCGAGGACACCGACACCGACAACACCGGCGCGCAGGAGGCCGACGCTGACGCTGATGCCGACGCCGACACCGACGCGGACGCTGACGCCGACACCGACCCAGACCCCGACGACATCGACGGCGACGGCGACGGCTACACACCCAACCAGGGCGACTGCGACGACGAAGACGCCGCCATCAACCCCGGCGCCCCGGAGCTCTGCGACGACATCGACAATGACTGCAACGGTGAGTCCGACAATGACTTCGACACCGACGCCGACGGCCTCAAGGACTGTCTCGACAACTGCCCGATCCAGGTGAGCGTGGGCGCCGCCCCGGGGGGCGATGGCACCTTCGCCGCCCCCTTCCAGTCGATTCAGGTGGGCATCGACGCCGCCCCGGTCTACGCCTGCTACGAGGTCGAGGTCGCGGCCGGCACCTACTTCGAGAACCTCAACTACAATGGCATCGACGTCAACGTCTACGCCAAGAGCGACTACCAGCTCACCATCATCGATGGCCAGCTCTTGGACAGCGTGGTGACCTTCGAGAACGCCGAGACCTCCGACGCCCGCCTCGCCGGCTTCATCATCCAAAACGGATCGGCCGAGCAGGGCGCTGGCATCTATGTCGACACCGCCGGCCCCACGATCGAGGGCAACACCATCACCGACAACGTCACCAGCAGCGGCAAAGAGCTGGGGGGCGGCATCCGCACCTGGTACGGCGACACGGTCATCCTGGACAATGTCATCACCAACAACGACGCCGGCTACGGCGGCCCCGAAGACGGCTGCGACGGCGGCGGCGTCAACATCCGCTCGGGCAACCCGATCGTGATGGGCAACATCATCGCCAGCAACACCGCGGGCGACGGCGGCGGCATCTGGCTGGCCTACGGCGGCGCCACCATCGTCAACAACACCATCTATGACAATGAGGCGATGGACTCCGACGCCTCGGCCGGTGGCCAGGGCGGCGGCATCAACGTGCAGATCGGCTCCTCGACGATGGTGCTCTCGGCCAACCTGATCCTCGGCAACACCGCCAGCACCCACGGCGGCGGCGTGGCGATCTACGAGTACAGCGCCAGCGCGGGCGACGTCACCCTGTCGAACAATGTGGTGGCCTGGAATGAGATCACCGACACCGTCTACGGCGCCGGCATCGCGACCTGGGGCCTCACCAAGCCGACCCTGCTCAACAACATCGTGTACCAGAACGTCGGCGAAGGGGTGTGGCTGAATGACGCCACGACCTTCAAGTACAATGATGTCTATGGAAACACCACCGCCTATGCGGGGGAGCTGTCGAGCCAGACGGGGCTGAACGGTAACGTGGCGGTGGACCCGCTCTTCACGGGTGTGTCGAATGACGGGGTGTGGACGAATGACGACTGGACCTTGCGGTCGACCAGCACTTTGATCAACGCGGGGTCCACCACCATCACTGACGTGGATGGGAGTCGCTCGGACATGGGCGCCTATGGCGGGCCGTCGGGTGCTTGGTGACGAAACCGGGGCTCGTCGTCCTTGACGGCGCAGTCCACGTGGGCGCCGCCGTCGGAGAGCGTGATCCGGTCGATCAGGCGGTCGAGGGCCTCGCGGCGTAGGTCGAGGGGCTTGTTCGACCACGCCTGGAGCACGGCGGAGCGGAACCGCTCGGGATCCACGGTGTCGGTGTCGGGGAGAGCGCGGCGCTGGGGCAGCGTGGCGAGCTTCAGCTGCGCGGCCTCACGCTGGGCGAGGAGCGGGGCGTTGAGCGCCTTCGCGTCAGCCGGGGCGAGGATGCCTTCGACGACCTGGTGCCCGACGAGCCGGATCTTGCGGTCC
>JBEIQK010000678.1:0-3666 GCA_040376505.1 Alphaproteobacteria bacterium
CCCGGGGAGAGCGGCCATGAGCCTCTGGCTCGCCTGGATCGGCCTCTTCGAGGCGCAGGCGGCGCCCACGGTGGAGGCGCTGCAGGCGGCCTGGCAGTCGGTGGCGGGCGCCGTCTCGGGGTCGGCGCGCTTTCCGGTGACGCCGCGGCCGAGCGACCTGGCGACGGTGGCGGCGGGAGGCGTGGCGCGCCGCCGCCTCGCCGACCCCAAGGGCGACCGGGCGATGGGGATCGGCTGGAGCCCCTACGGCCAGGCCGCGCTGTGGGTCGGCATCATCGACGATCAGCACTTCACCCTGGTCAAGGGCCTGCGCGAGCAGCAGCTCCCCGGCACCACGCTGACCCGCAAGCTGCTCTTTCAGCACCTCGATCTCCCCTGGCCGCTCTCCGACCGCCAGTGGGTGATCGAGCTGCGCAACAACGAGCCGCTCTGGCGCAGCACGGGGGGGGCCGCCTGGGAGCGCTACTGGACCCTGGCCGACGCTGCCCTGGCGATCGACCCCAACCCCGAGGGAGTCTGGCTGCCGGCCTGTGAGGGCGCCTGGCTGCTGGTCGACACCCACCCTGGCACCTTGGTGGTGTACCAGGCGCGCACCGAGATCGGCGGCATCGTCAGCCCCGACGTCGCGACGACCTGGGCGCTCACCACGGTGGAGAGCCTGATGAAGGCGGCCTTGGGCCGGGCATCGGCGATCCCCGGGCATTATGGCGCAAGACACGCCCCGATTGCTGCGCCTGACGGGCGGGCGCTTCAGGAGGGGGATGTCAAAGCATCGGCAGGTTCTGTCAAGGGCGCTGCGGGTGGAGAGTCGGGGTGGTAATTCGGCATCCCCGGAACCCCCCCACCCAGTTGGCAAGGATGAAGAATGTCTCCCGCTCTCTCGCTGTGGGCGCCCCTGCTGATGCTGGCGCTCTCGGCTTGTCAAGCTTCCACCTGCGAAGAGATGAGCACGGGGATGGACCGCGATCAGTGTTTTCACGATCGCATCGCAGCGACCCCCCCGGGGGGCGCCGCGTCGGTGGTGGACAGCGCGGCCCAGATTCAAGACCCGATGGTGCGCGGCGCCGCCGTTCTGTCGTGGGTGAAGGCCAACGTCTCTTCCGTTTCATCGAGCGATGGGCAGAAGCTCTGCGCTTTTTTGGAGGGTCGAGATCAGTCCTACTGTCAACGTATTCTCTCCTCGCCGCATTTGCAGCGCTGAGCGGCTGCGGCGGCTCCGCTCCCGCGACCCCAACGGGCCCGCCCACCGGCGTCGCCTTCTGTGATCGGTATGACGCGCTGCCGGACACCTATGGCTACTGTGTCTACAAGTTGTCTGGCGCCTTCTCTACCGTCGAGGAGGTCGACAGCTACTGCCCCAAGGCGGGTACCTGGGAGGGTGAGTGCCGCCACGCCTGGGTGGCCGGAAAGACCCACGACCGGCGCTTCAGTACCGCCGACCTGATGCGGGCCTGCGGCGCCAACCTCGACTGCGCCTTTGAGACCTTGGACATGCGACCGGACTCCGATGTCCTGGAGCAGGTCTCGCTCTGTACAGCCTGGACCGGGCGCTACGGCGACGACTGTGCGGCCCATGCGCTGCAACGCTGGTGGCGGCGCAACCCCTCGGCAGCAGAAGTGGCGCGGGTGGCCCAGGCCCGCACCGCGCACCCGGCGCCAGTGGGCCAGTATGTGGCGCTGCGCATCGCCTGCGGCGGCGTGGGGAGCTGCGCGGGTGATCCTGCGGTGCAGCCGATCTGCGAGGCCTCGTTGACCGATCTGCAGGCGCACCCCGAAAAGTGCGTGGAGATCGTGCAGGCCAAGGGCAAGAGCCTCCCGGCCGGCGCCGTCAGCCCCGCCGCCCCGGGCTCGATGAACGGCCCTCCTCCGGCGCCCAATGCCGCGCCGTCTCCGCCGCCCATGGGCGGGCCGCCGCCGGGGCCAACTCCGCCGCCGCGGCCGCCGGGTCAGCCCTGAAGCAGGGTGTGGGTGCCGGGCAGGAGCGGCTGGCTGCGCTTGCGCGCGCGCTGAGACGCTTCGGGCTGCTCAGAGGGTGAGCGGCGGCCCTTCCGTGCGGCGATGCGCTCCAGCAAGGCCGGCTCGGGGCTGCGGCCCAGCACGGCGCTGATCACAGGCAGGGGGTCTTCGAAGATCGGCGACAGCTCGCGCTCATCGAAGGACTTCGCCATGCTGTACATGCCCGCGCAGATGGGGTCCCAGCGGCAGGCATCGCAGGCGCTGCCCTTGCCGTGCAGAAACTCCAACTGATGAACAAAGCCCTTCTGGTCGAGGAAGCGGATGCAGCGCTCTTCTTCTTTGACGATCTTGCGAGTCTCTGTGCTGGCCCAGGCGAAGCGCCGCATGTAGCACAATGGCACCCGCTCGGCCCGAAAGGTGCGCCCGGTGCGGTGCAAGTAAGCCATCGCCCGCTCGAGGCTCACCTGAAACTCCCGGTGGTGCGGAATACAGTCCGGGTTCTTCTCGGCGCGGTTGCCGTCGGGATCCATGTTGTTCCAGACGAAGTGCCGGATGAACGGAAATGTCTCGCAGATCCACTGGACGGTCTCATGCAGGTGGTCGGCGTTGTAGGCGTTGATCACCGTGTTGATGTCGCAGGTGATGCCCATCGCCGGAACGTGGCTGAGCGCCGTGGTCAGGGTCTCCCAGGCCCGTGGATAGCGGGTGATGCTGTCGTGTACCTCCTCTTTGTAGCTGTGCAGGCTGACGTGAATGTGGGTGAGCCCGGCATCCACGCAGCGGCGAAAGAAGGCGGCGTCGGCGAGGAGCTGGCCATTGGTGATCATCCGGCTGAACAGACCGCGCTGGCTGGCGTGGGCCAGGGCCGGAAAGAGCAAGGGCGACAGGGTCGGCTCGCCGCCGGTGAGGATCACGCCGTCGTAGCCCATCTCGACGAGCTCATCGATCATGGCCACCATCTCGGCTTCGGTCAGCTCGATGCCGGTGGGCGGGTTGGAGCAGAAGCGGCACTGCTGGTAGCAGGACCGGGTGAGCTGGAGGTAGCCAAGATTCGCCATCGGTCTGGCCTCGGCGGGGGCTGTAACGCAGGATCGCCCCGGCGCCGGGCCGATGGCGCCGCTGTACTGCAATCGAATACATGTCTCTGCTCCTGTGCTCGGTGGGCGCTGCGCCGCCTCGGGCGGCCGTGTGAAGGTTCCAGGTGAGCGCGACGGCTGGCGCCTTCGGCAGCGCCGGGAGCTGAGGATGACGACCCCCAACATCTTCCTGAGCCTGGACTACCGGGCCTGGCTTCGAGACTGGTTCACGGCCAAAAAGGCCGCCAACGCGCGCTTCAGCCACCGGGTCTTTGCGCGCCGCGCCGGCCAGAAGTCCCCCAGCCTTCTGCTGCATGTGATGGAAGGCAAGCGCAACCTCACGCCGTCCACCCAGGAGTCCTTCGCCAAGGCGCTGGGCCTCAACGACGAGGAGGCTGCCTTCTTCGGCCTCCTCGTGCAGCTCGCCCAGGCCGACGCCCCCGACGAGCGCGCCCGGGCGATGGAGCAGGTCTGCGCCACCCGCCGCTTTCGCGAGGCCCGCAAGCTGGCCGGCGACGCCTACGAGTACCTCAGCCACTGGTACTTTCCGGCGGTGCGCGAGCTGGCCACCCTGCAAGACTTCCGCGCCGATCCGCAGTGGATCGCCGACACCCTTCGCCCGCGCATCCGCCCC
>JBEIQK010000628.1:0-4011 GCA_040376505.1 Alphaproteobacteria bacterium
GGCCTTCACCAGCGACTCATTGAAGGCGCCCATCTCTTCGAGGGCCTTGCGGTCGGCCTCGACGTTGTCGGCCTGGACGCCGCCTTCGGCCTTGGGGCCGGGGTACATGATCACCATAAGCGCATGAGGGCTCCACGGGGGGTTGGGAGGGATTGCCGCCTCCTCTCACCCGTCGCCCGAGCCAGGGCGAGATCGACACGCGCCCGAAAAAAACGTCAAGGGGCCCGGGCTGGGGGCCGCCGACCCGCTCACAGGGCCGCCAGCATCCTCTCGAGGCGAGCCCGCACCGCGGCGGCCAGGGGGGCGACCTCCGCGCGGCCGACCACGGCGAAGAGCGGCAGCGGGTCGATGGCCGCGACCTGCACGCCGCCGGCGTCATCGGCCACCAGCAGCACATTGCAGGGCAGCAGCAGGCCCACCCCGGGCTCGGCGCAGAGCGCCTCATGGGCGAGGCCGGGGTGGCAGGCCCCGAGAATGCGGTAAGGGCGCTCCTCCACGCCAAGCCTCGCCTGCATCGTCGCGCGGACATCGATCTGGGTGAGCACACCAAAACCCTCCGCCGCCAGGGCGGCGACGACCCGCGGCAGGGCCTCCTCCACGGTGGTGGCGGGCAGCAGGCGGATGAGGCCGTAGGAGAGCGGCGAGAGCGGCGGGATCGACGACATGGGCACCTCGGTGGCGAGCGCCCTCTCGTTTCACACCGCGCGCGCCGCGCACAGGCCGCGCGGCCGCCCGCCTGACCCCCGACAGGCCCCGGGGCTCAGGGGGTGACGGTGGGCCGGGTGTGGCTGTACTCGTGGGCCTCAAAGTCGACCGCCGAGGGCCGGCCGATGCCGTAGAGCTTGAGCCGGGCGCCCTCGTCGCTGAGATCGCGGGCATTGGTGGTGACCCCGGTGCCCTCACGGCTGGTGTCGATGCGGCGGGTGCTGGAGACGTTGCCGGCCTCGTCTTTGCCGGCCACCACGGTGCCGGCGGCGTTGCCCTCGATGGTGGTGAGCATCCCCGTACTGGCATCGTAGGACTGCACCATCGTGATGTGGTCGGCGGAGCCATTGTTGGTGTGGTCGATCAACACGACATCGCCAGGGCGGATGTCGAGGGCGCCATAGTTGCCGCCGGCCAGGGCCGAGCGGATGGTGGCGGCGTCAGTCCACCGGCGCAGGCTGCCACGGGTCTGGTGGTAGTCGCGCACCCCCCGCCAGACCTCGCCATCGCGAATGCTGGCGTGAACGCGCCGGCCATCGGGGTTGTAGGTGAAGAAATTGATCACATTGTCGGTGTGGTAGAAGCCGGCGCGCAGATCGCTGTCCATGCCGGCGCTGGCGTAGTGGGCGGCCACGAAGATGCCGCACCAGTCGAGGCCGGCCACCCAGCGGTACTGAAAGCCGCTTTGGTGAACGATCTCATCGACCCGGCCCCGTTGGGTGCCCGAGGTGCTGACCCCGCCCTGGGTCCAGTCGGCGGTGGCGCCGGCGACGGCCTGATCGAGGTGCCCGTTCAGAGTCTCGTCCGGCGTGGGGGGCGCAGGCGCGGCGCCGTCTTCGGCTGGGGCGGCGGGCTCGGCGCGGCAGACGCCGGCCTCTTCGTCGTAGACGCCCAACTCGGTGAGGGCGGCGGCGCGGGCCTGATCGGGGCTGTCGCTCGAACCGATGGCGCGGGCGATCACCTCCTGGAGGTAGGCGTTGCCGCGCAGTTGGGAGAGCCCGCCGCGGGCGGGAGCCGCCTCACAGACGGGGCCCTGGGTGGGCGATGCCGTGGACTGTTGGGTCTGGTAACCAGGCATGGGCGGCCTCCGCGCTCTGTACAGCGTAGCGCGGGGGGCCGGGGCGCGTCCATGCGCGGGAGCAGCGTGCGGCGTCTCCTCGAGAAGTGACGTCACTGCAAGCCAATGTGTATCGATTATAACACGGCGTTACAAGCCATGTTACAGCATCAACAACCTACCGAAAGCCCACCTTGGCCTTGTGACGGCCGTCACAGAGCGGCTTGTTGGCCGACAAGCCGCAGCGGCAGAGTGTCAGGCGGTCATCGGGCTGGGCCGGGTCGAGGGAGAGGCCGCGCACCGGGGCGTGGAAGCGCAGCTCGCCGCCGGCGATGACCTCGATGGGCGCGGCATGAACGGGGGCCTCAATGGGGGGCAAGGGGGCCTTCTCCTCCCAGGTCAGCGCGCCCGAGGGGCAGGCGGCGGCGACGGCGCGAATCTCGATGGCCACGGCGTCATCGGTGGCCAGCACCTCGGCCTCGCGCAGGGCCTTGAGCGGCTTGCAGGTGAAGACATGCATACAGACCCGCGGATCGAAGCGCGTGCGCAGGCGCTGGCCCTCCCAGATGCGCGGGGCGACCGGCTCGGGGCGGGGGCCCTCGCTGGAGAAGCCGGCGGCGTTGTGACTGCCGTCACAGAAGGGGGCGTTGCGGCTCTCCCCGCAGCGACAGAGGTAGACCGTGCCCGAGAGCGCGCGCACCTCGCCCTCGAATTGCAGGCTCTCCGCGTGAGAGACCGCGAGGGGGCCGTTGGGGATGGGCTTGATCTCAAGGGGGGCAGACATGGGGCTCCAGCAGCAGGCATGCTGGCCGTAACGGAGCGCCAAGGCGGCGCATCCCCAAACCGCAGCCGGCGGTGACAGGCGGGCCTACCGCCGGTGTTTCAGGCCCTGCCCCGCGAGGACCCCGATGCTCTCTGTGCTGCTGCTTGCCTGCGCCCCCAAAGGCCCCGCCCCCCTCGTCTCGGCCATCGAGGTTGGGATGCCCGATGGCATCGGCCTCGCCGTCGATGTGCTGCGGCCCGCGGGCGGGCAGGCCGCCCCCACCGTGGTGATCCAGACCCGCTACTGGCGCAGCATCGGCCTCAAGGTGCGGCAGGCGCCCGGCAGCCTGCCCATCGTCCCCCGCGAGGCCATCGCCCGGGCCCTCCTCGACGCCGGCTACAACGTGGTGGTGGCCGACGTGCGCGGCACCGGGGCCTCGGCCGGCGACTGGCCGGCCCCCTGGTCTCCCGCCGAGGTGGCCGATGGCTGCGCGCTCCTCGACTGGGTGGTGGCCCAGCCCTGGTCGCTGCCCCAACTGGCCACCTACGGCACATCCTACGAGGGCACCACCGCCCTCTTGGCGGCCACCTGCGGCCAGCCGGCCCTGCGCGCCGTGCTCGCCCGCGAGATCGAGTGGGACCTCACCGCCGAGCTGCTGGCGCCGGGCGGCGTGGCCAACACGAGCTTTCCGGCGATCTGGTCGGCCGGGGTTGACGCGCTGGACCACGGCGGCTGGCCGGACTTCTTCCCCCAGGGCCCGCGCCGCATCATCGCTGGCGTTCGCCCCCTCGACGATGATCCCGACCGCAGCGCGCTCAACGCCCGCATCGCCGCCCGCCCACCCCGGCAGGTGGCCGCCGCCGTCGCCGGGGTCCGCCGCCGCGACGACCCTTGGGGCAACACCGGCCTGCGCGCCGGAGACCTCGATCCCGCCGCCCACGTCGAGGCCCTGGCCCAGAGCAGCGCGGCGATCCACATCTGGGCGAGCTGGTGGGATGGGGCCACCGCCGATGGGGCCCTCGCCGCCGCCGCGGCCCTTCCCAAAGCCCGGGTGGCGATCGGCGCCTGGGACCACGAGGGGGAGGCCCACAGCTCGCCCCTGCGCCGCCGAGACAGTGAACCCTCTACGGTGGAGCTGGCCGCCCTGGTGGCCACCCTCGACGCCGCGGTGAAGGGGGCGCCACCGCCGCCCCACCGCTGGTATGTGGCCGGCGCCGAAGGCTGGGAGCAAGGAGCCGCCCTGCCTACGACCACGCCCCAGACGCGCTTTCTGGACGACCATGGGGCCCTCTCCCCCCAACAGACGGCGCTCTCGGCCCGCTGGGAGGTGGACTTCTCCCGCGGGGTGGGCCCCGACAGCCGCTGGACCGCCGGCGTGCTGCGCCCGATCCCACCGTTCACCCGCCGCGGTGAGCCCGGGAGCCGGAGCTGGACCGCCCCCGCCGAGGCCGCCCCCTTGCGCCTCTTCGGGGCCGCCACCCTGGAC
>JBEIQK010001040.1:0-1910 GCA_040376505.1 Alphaproteobacteria bacterium
CCCGCGGGCTCGGCCGCGGAGAGGGCTTTGGCGCCGCGGCCCTCGCCCATGTCGACCTCGACGGCGACGGCCTCAGCGACCTCCTCGTCGGCGCCCCCCTCGCCGACGGCGCCGTGGGGCAGGAGGGGCGGGTCAGCCTCTTCGTCGATGGCGCCGTGCAGCACATCGCCGGCCTCGGCGCGGGCGGAGAGTTCGGCGCGGCCCTGCTCTCGCCCCCCGGCCTGGAGGCCGGCCGCCTGTGGGTGGGCAGCCCCGGCCTCGCCGATGACGTGGGCGCCGTCTACGCCTTCGCCGACCCGCTCGCCGCGCGGACCCCCGAGGCGGCCGATCGGGTGATCTGGGGCGAGGTGCCCGGCGGCCGGCTCGGAATTGGCCTCGCGTCCGTGGGCGATCTCGACGGCGACGGCGCGCCCGAGGTGGGGGTGAGCTGTGCCGCCTGCGGCCCCGAGGGCATGGCCACCCTGCTGATCTTCGACGGGGCGCCGGCTTCGCAGGTGGCCAGCGAGGCGGACCTGCGCCTGCTGGCCCCGCGCAGTTGGGGGCCGAGCCCGGTGGTGGTGGCGGCCCCGGCCGACCTCGACGCCGACGGCCGCGACGACCTCGTGCTGGGCCTGCCGGCCGCCGACTTTGGCGCTGTGGATGGCGGCGCGGTGCGCATCCTGCGCAGCAGCATCCGTGAACACTGGCAGCAGCCTTCCGCCGTCAGCCTGGGGGCCGAGGCCGACGGCCAGCTCAACGCCACCGAGGCCCACCAGGCCCTTGGCGCCAGCTTCAGCCGCCTGCCGGGCGACGGCGGGCCCGGCGACCTGCTGGTGGGGGCGCCGGGCGCCCTGGGGCTGGGGGCGGTGTACCGGCTGCCCGTCGACGAGGCGGTGGGGGCCGGGGCCTTGCCGACCCCCTACCTGCGCGGCGGCGCCCAAAGCCCGGGGGCCGGCAGCGCCCTGTGGGTGGGCGACCTGAACGGAGACCGCGCGCCCGATCTGCTGGTGGGCTGCGGATCGCGGCACGCCCTGCTGTTGGGCGGGACGGGCGGGCTGGTTCTCAGCGCCGATTGATCGGGGAGGGCTGGAGATCGGGGTCGGCGGTGACAACCCGGAGGGAGAGGTAGCGATGGGCCGGGTCGATGGGCGTCTCGGGGCGCGGGTCGAGCAATTGGACCGGCCATCGGCAGCACCCACCGGGACATCGCCAACGGGCCGGGCGGCAGCCTCATCGGGCTCTGCTTTGTTGATGATTGAGCAGGCACCCACCTCACTGGCGAGGGCCCACACGTAGGGCTCGGCCGGCGCGGCGCCGCGGGCCTGTTCGTAGAGCGCGGCGGCGGCCCCTCTCCGTTGGTTTGTTGGAGGCGCCCTGTGTCTGCCGCTGCCACCCCCTGGCTCCAGCCTCGGCCCCCTGCTCCGTGCCAGCGGCATGGGCGAGGTTTGGCGGGTCTACGACGCGGCCTTCGACTGCCCCGGCGCCATGAAGGTGCTCCGCGCTGAGCTCGCCGACGATGCCGACCTCGTGCGCAGCTTCCTCGCCGAGGCCCGGGTCACGGCGGGGCTCCAGCGCCTCGCCGCCCTGCCCGGCGCCGCCGCGTCCCGATGCCGGGCTGAGGGGCGCGCCCGGCATCGGGGCTCAATCGGGCCGGCACCACGGCGGGAGGTCTTCCTCCGATTCGGTGACAAAGAGAACGTCGCGCTGGACCTGGCGGAGGTTGCGGATGATGGCGGGCAGGCGGTCCGCCCGCGCGTCCATTCGCCAACGCGCGGCGGCCGATTGGAAGCGCGCGACGAAGCGCTGGGGGTCCAGGAACTCGTCGTCGGCCATGGCCTTGATGTCGGCACGGTCGGCGCTGTGGAAGCGCGCGAGCTTGGCCACGCACACATCGGTCACATCCAGGACCTCGACGCGAAGGTGCAGGAGCG
>JBEIQK010000397.1:0-5926 GCA_040376505.1 Alphaproteobacteria bacterium
CGGGGTAGCAGTCGGTGTCTTCGGCGCAGCCCTGTGCGCAGGCGCCGCCGTCACAGTACTCCTCGATGCCGCACTGGTTGCTGTTGGAGCAGCTCTTGGCGACGCAGGCCCCCTTCACGCAGGTCTCGCCAAAGCCCTCGCAGGGGATGTCCTCCGAGCACTCGGCCGGCTCGTTCTGACAGCCGAGGGCGCCCAGGAGCAGGGTCCAGGTCAGCAGCGCCTTCATTCCGCACTCTCTTCGTCTACGCGGGTGGAGCCGTTGGCGGCCACCTTGTACTCCACCACCAGCCAGGTCTCGCTGGGCAGCACCTGATCGGGGCGGAAGACGATTGCGTTCTTGTCGGGGTCGTAGGTGCAGTCCACGCCGAGCTCGAGGTCGCCGATCAGGCTGCGCTGATCGTTGGTTTCGAAGTGCTGCACCACGATGGACTCTTCGATGGGGAGTTGGGAAAGGGCGAACTCGACCTGCAAGCCCGAGGCGGTGAGCCCGAGCTCGGCGGCGATGGGGGTGAAGTCGTCGTCGCAGATGCTCTCGATCGAACCGTCGGTGCGGGCGGCGAGATCGACGTAGCGCAGGCCAAAGGCGGCGAGCCCGGTGCTGGACTGGCAGGAGGGCTCGCCCTCGTAGGCCGGCGGCTCGCTGCCGACGACCGCCGAGAGGTTGACCACGCTGTTGTCGCGCCAAGCGGCGTCGCCCTTGAGGCCCTTCCAGTACATCAGGTACTCATCCACCGGCCGACCCGAGTAGTCGTTCTCATCGGAGAGGATGATGATGGCGAGGTTGGCCGCCTCGCGCAAAAAGCCGGCGTTGTCGCCGCTCAGCAGCGGCTCCGAGAGGGCCAGGTAGGCGCCCTCCAGCCCGGCTTCAATACCCGAGCCGGTGACCCCGACGGCGACCATCTCGCTGAAGATCTCCTCGGCGCCTTCGATGTCGGGAGAGAGGATCTTGACGGCGTTGTTGAGCGTGAACAGACCATCGGGCACCAGATCGACGCTGGCGCCGCCGTTCTCGCCCGGCTCCATCGAGCGGCCGATGACCAGAAAGCCGTTGGGGCCGATGAGGGTGCCGTCGGGCAGGGTGGCGAGGTTGCGCCCCTCGTCGGCCAGGGCGTAGCCGGACAGATCGAGGGTGTCGGCGGTGAGGTTGCGCAGCTCCACCCACTCACCGAGGGCGTCGGCGACGGCCTCGGGATCGTTGTGGACCTCGTTCACCAGGACCTCGCCGCTGGTGGCCGGCCGCGCGGTCGCGGCGTCGGGCTCCTCGGCGGGCGGAACCTCGGCGGTGGCGCCGACACAGGCTTCATTGGGGAGCCCCGGGCTGCCGAGGTCGCCGTCGCCAAAGGCCGACGAAGACAGACACCAGGCGCCGACGCTGTCGTTGTCGGTGGCGGCGTCCATCGCCGGGTCGACCTGAATGGAGGCGCCCGTGGTGTTTGGCCAGGTGAGGTCCCAGCCGAAGCGATCGATGGTGCGCCCCTCGGCGTCGAGCAGCTCAACCTCATCGTCGCCGCCCAATAGGTGGCCAGACTGGTTCTCGTCGAGGATGTCGGTGGTGGTGACCGCGATCTGCCAGTCGACGTCCACGCCGTCGAAGACCTCGATGAAGGCAGGGAAGTTGGCCGCCAGCTTGTCCTGCTCCTCCGCCATCGAGCAGGAGTTGTCGACCACCATCAGGATGTCGACCGTGTTGCGGCGGACCTGCTGAAAGGTGTCGATCTGCACTTCGCTCGTGTACGAATACTCCGAGCAGCCCATCAGCAGGGCGAGGAGCCCCGCGAGGCCCAAACGCGCGCTAGCCGGCATCGCTGCCCTCCTTGATCTCGTAGCCTTCGATCAGCTGACCGAGGATGATGTCGATGACGGCGGAGCGCTGGGCCCGCCAGGAGAAGGAGCTGTAGATCACCCGCCCGCCGTCGGCCTCGAAGGAGACCAGCAGCGGCACATCGGTGAGGCGCAGGGTGCCCGTGCCGTCGGCGCCCTGGTACTCCACGTCGCCGCGCAGGTGCACATCCACGCCGGGGGCGGTGTCCTCCATCACGGCCCAGTGCGAGAAGTCGAAGGCGACCTCGAGCTGGTCGCCGCCGAGGGCCTCAGCCAGCTTCTGGTCGGTCACGGTGGCGATCACCGAGGGGCTGGCTTCGTTCAGGCCCACCTGGGAGGCGTCGTAGCCCTCGACCTCGTTCAAGAAGCTGATCTTGTCGGGCCAGGCGGCCTCCACGAGGTCGTAGCCCCAATCGCTCACCACCAGGGTTCGGGCGCGGGCCACATAGTCCTGCACGTTGGCGATGACGGCGGGATCGGCGACCAGCTTGTCGTCTTCGGCCACGCTGTTGTAGACGAAGGCGCCGAGCCCCCGCGAGCCGGAGTTCACGAAGACGGCGTCATAGGTGAAGAGGAGGGGGTTGCCGTCCTCATCGGAGTCCTTGAACAGACCCTCCACCTTCAGCGCCATCGACTCGGGGTTGACGTCGGGGCTGTAGACAGACTGGCTGATGTAGCCCTCGAAGACCTCCTGCTCGACCCCAGCGCGGGTGAGCGCGTCTTCGATCTCATCGAAGTCACCGGTGGCGATGGCCACCTTCTCAAAGCCAATCTCGGCGATGCCCTGGTCGTTCTTGCAGGCGACGAGCAAGGCGAGGACGGGGAGCAGGACGGAGCGGACCGCCACGGCTTACTCCAAGACCATGTACTGGCTGAGGTAGATGTAGGAGACGGCGACGTTCTCCTGGTAGATGCTCTCGGGCAGGCCGAACTCGCGGCCGGAGATCACCGAGTAGGCGTAGACGGGCACGCCACCTGCGGCGAACTGGCTCATCTCCGAGCCGGTGAAGGCGTGGGCGCCGTCGTCCCAGGGGTAGACGCCGCCGTAGCCGACGTAATTCTCGGTGGCCATCGGGCCGGGGGCGCTCTTCGACCACAGGGTCACGACGAACATGGCGTCGGGGTAGGTCTGGGCCGGGGTCCAGGTGAAGGCGAAGTCATTGGCGCGGTTGTGGGTGTAGTTGCCGTACAGATCCGGGCTGGTCCAAGTCCAGTCGGCGGGCACGGTGGGCTGCACATCTTCGAGGAGGTACTCGCCGATGCCCCCCTCCTCACCCTGGGTGTGCAAATCGTACATGTTGTCGGTGACGTAGTCGGCGAGGGTGAGCCCCTCGGCGGTGTAGTAGACCATGCCGCTGGCGGTGTCGATGACCTTCTCCATCGTGATGGTGTTGGCCTCGGACTCCAGCCAGACGTAGTCGCCGGCCGGGATGGTGGTCGGGAAGGGGCAGTCCTCCTCCGCGCCGCTGCCCTCGCCGGTCACCGACCAGACGCCGTTCTCGTCGTAGGGGCTCGGATCGCCGAGCGACCCGCTGCCGCTGCCGCTGCCGCCACCCGTGGGGCACGGAGGATCGAGGGGGATGTAGAAGGTGCACGAAGCCAGCACCCGCTCGGAGATGACGCCGGTGTCGTTGTCTTTGGAGCGCACCACCACAAAGCTGAGGTCGATCGCCACCTGCTCCAGGCTCCAGTCGCCGGCCACCACCTCAAAGGCGTCGGGGATGCGCACACCCTCGCCGCCGGTGCTCACGAGCACGTCGCGATCGCCCAGGGCGGCGGCGTTGGAGAGGGTCATCTGCCCGTAGAGGTTCTCGGCGTCGAGGACGGTGACGGTGTCGACGACGATGTCAGGGTTCTCGCCGAAGCGGTCGTAGAAGGTGAGCTGCGCGTCGCCGGCCAGAAAGTTGGTGCCGCGGGCGTAGACCGTGAACTCCACCGTGTCGCCCTGCTCGGCGATCGTGGGCTCGAAGGTGGCGGCCAGGGCGGCGCGATCGACCTTGAAGCCGCTGTAGTCGGTGGTGAGGTCGCCGCCGCCGTTGTCCATGACGACGTTGCGCCAGCCGGGCACCGCCTCGGGCAGGATGGAGACGGAGGCCTCGGCCAGGGTCTCGGACAGCACGGTGAACTCGTTCACCACCACCCCGTCGCCAAAGCTCGGCCAGGTGACGCCGCCCAGCCAGGCGGTGTTGGTGCCGACGATGTCCACGTTGAGGGTTTCGCCGATGAGGCCGGTGGCGGGCATCACCTCAAAGCTCTCGGCGATGACCTCAAAGCCACTGCCGATCGTCAGCGACTCGTCGGCGGTCTCCACCACCACGTCGCGCACGCCAAGGGCGGCGTCGGGCTCGATGGTGATGTTGGCGTGGGCGCCCCAACCGTCGTCGATGTCCACCGAGTTCACCGTGATGCCATCGCCAAACGAGACAGCGGTGCTGGTGAACTCGAAGAAGGACCGCTCGGCGTCGAAGGAGATGTCCATCGTGGTGCCGAGCCCCCCGCGCGGTGGGTACAGGCTCAGCCCGTTTCCCGAGGGATCAGACGCTTTGTCCTCCCCCTTGTCACCCGAGGAGCAGGCCGCGAGGGCGAGGGCGATGAGGAGCAGGCCGCGGGAAGGATTCATGGGTCGCCTCAAGGGAGTCCGCCGAAACACGGAGGCCCTACCCGTGAGGGTAGGGCCTGCCAAGTATAGCCTACGATCAGCGTGATCGCGTCAGCTGTGAAGGATTGACGCCACCGAACGCTGGGCCCAGTCCAGGATGGGGCCCGGCAGCAGACCCACCAGGAGCAGCCCCACAGCCGACACGCGAAGGAGCAGGCCCGCCGAGCTGTGGACCGACTCCGAAGCCCCCTCCGGCGAGGGGCGCATGAACATCAGCACCAGGGGCCGCAGGTAGTAGTAGACGCCGATCGCGCCGCCCAGGGCACCCACAATGGCGAGGCCGATGTGCCCACCCTCCACCGCGGCGGCGAAGAGGTAGAACTTGCCGACAAAGCCCATCGTGGGCGGGATGCCCGCGAGCGAGAGCAGCACCACCGCCAGCGCCACCGCCATGCCCGGGTTGCGCTGCCCCAAGCCGGCGAGACGATCGATGCGGGTGTCGTCGGCGCCATCGCGGGTAAACGCGCTCACCGCTGCGAAGGCGCCCAGGTTCATGACCGTGTAGGCGAGCAGGTAGAAGAGGAGCCCGCCGAGCCGGCCGTTGCCGCCGACCCCGTCGGCCGGCACCGCGACCAGCGCCATCAACAGGTAGCCCGCGTGACCCACCGAGCTGTAGGCCAGCATCCGCTTGAGGTCTTCTTGCACCAGGGCCGCGATGTTGCCGACCAGGATGGAGAGACCGGCGATGACGGCCAGGGCGCCCGACCACTCCTCGGCGCTGTGGGAGACCGCGACGAAGACGAAGCGACCGAAGGCCGCGAAGGCCGCGGCCTTGACGCCGGTGGCCATGAAGGCGGTCACCGAGACCGGCGCGCCCTGGTAGACGTCGGGGCTCCACATGTGGAAGGGCGCCACGGCGACCTTGAAGCCAAGGCCGACGAAGACCATCGCCACGCCCACCGCGAGGATGGGGTCTTCGGCGATGCCATGGCCCTTGCCAACGAAGGTGGCGATCTTCACGATGTCGGTGGAGCCCACCGCCCCGTAGATGAAGGCGATGCCGTACACCAGAATGGCGGAGGCGAAGGCGCCGAGCACCAGGTACTTGAACGCGCCCTCTGCGCTCTTCCATTCGCCGCGGTTGAGGCCGCAGAGCACGTAGAGACCGATGCTCATGACCTCCAGCGCCACGAAGAGCATGATGAGGTCGTTGGACGACGCCAGGAGCATCATGCCAAAGGCGCAGAAGAGCACCAGCGAGTAGTACTCGGGCACCTGGACATCGATGCGCTTGAGGTAGTCGTGGCCAATGACCAGGGTACCGAGCGCCGAGAGCAGGATGACCACGTGGACGAAGGTGGCGTAGCCATCCGCGGCGATCATGCCAGAGAAGGCGGCCTGGGAGTGGCCCTCCCCGCCAACATGCGACAGGGTCAAGGCCAGGGCTGCCACCAGGGCACCCCCCGCGAAGACCGCGCTGCCATCCCCCCGAAGGGTGCGAGCGAA
>JBEIQK010000036.1:0-16870 GCA_040376505.1 Alphaproteobacteria bacterium
CTCGATCGGCGCGGCGTCTTCCACCGCGGCCGGGGACTCCAGCGTCGCAGGCGCCGCCGCCATCTCCAAGGGTGCTTCTTCCACAACATCGGCCGCCACGCTCTCCGCGGGGACCTCCGCCTCGACCTCAACCGGCGCGGGGGCCTCGATCGCGAGCTCCGGCTCTACCACCGCGGGCGCGACCGGCTCCAGCGGGGGCTCCGGCTCCACGACCTCGGCCACCACCGGCGGCTCTGCCTCGGTCACTTCGGGCACTTCGGGCGCTTCAGGCTCGACAGGCGCCTCGACGACGGCCGGCGCAGGGGCCTCGATCGGCGGCTCGACGACGACCGGCGCCGGGACCTCGATCGGCGGCGCGGCGACGGGCGGCGGCACCAGCAGGGCGGGAGGCGAACGAAGGGGGCCCGCGGCCGGCTTCGCCGCGACCGGCGGACGGCTCGCCTCCAGCTCGGCGCGGCCCGGCAGGGCTTCGAGGCGCCGCTCCGCGAGGTAGCGACCGACATCCTGGCCGAGCAGGTTCTCCAGGTCGGAGAGGCGCAGGCAGCCCTTGACCGAGCTAGGGCCGAGGTCGTTGTGGCACTCCACCACGGTGATGCGACCGCTGGCGCCAGCGGCGATGTCGATCAGCGGCGCCAGGAAGACATCGGACTGGATTCGGCCGTTGGCCTGGCTGATCGAGGTGCGCCCAGCGACCAGCTTGAGCTCGGCCCGATCGGCGCGGATGCGCACCGCGTCGCCGCGCACCTCGTCTACGCGGCTGTCGCCGTGCAGCTCGATGGTCTCGCCCGACTCGATCACGCGGGCGTCGACCGGCCCGTGCAGCTCGATGTCGCCGCCGGCCCGCAGCGCTCCGGCCTGCACCTTGCCCTGCACCTCGATGCGGCCGCTGGGCGCGTCCACCCGATCGGCGCGCAGCTCGCCCATGACGATCAAATCGCCGCCATCGGTCTCCAGGGCGCCGCTGATCTGGGCCGAGCCGAGGATGTGGGCGCCGCCGGCCCCCAACTGAACGTCGGCGGCGCGAAGGTCGCCCCCCACCCGCAGGGCGGTGGCGGCGATCTGCTGGCTGCTGAGGCCGCCGGAGACCTCCACCGAGCGGGCGCGGAGGTGGGTGGCGTCGAGGTTGCCATGCACCTCCACCCGGCCCTCGGGGGCCTCGATCTGGGCGATCTCGGCGTCGACATGCAGGATGACGTTGCCCCGCCGGGAGAGGATCCGCCGCACCGGGCTGCCCAGCGTGCCGTGAAGAACGACGTCCTGGTCGTGCTCGATGGAGAGTCCGCCGTCCAACGGGGTCACAGTGAGCCCGGCAGGCACGATGAAGGCGTCAGCGCGATGGCTCATGTCGAGGCGCTCATTCCCGGGCCGACCGGGACGAAGGGGGGTCAAGTCGGCCCCCTTATTGAGAATGTGGGTGCGCGCAACGCGGTGGGGGCCCTGGCCACGCCGCGGTCAGCGGCGGTAGACCGCGTCTACCAGCCATTCGGCATGGTGCTGCGGGGTGGTCCAGGCGCGCGGAGATCGCGGTTGGAGCGCCACACCCATGAGACGCCGCAGCCCGTCGGCGAGGTCAGCGGCGTCTCCATTCCGTACGATCGTGGCCTCTGGGTCCAGCTCCACACCCCCCCCATCAACCGAGAGGAGGGTGTGAAGGCCGGCCGCAGTCGCCTCGCGCACCACCAGCGGGCTGTTCTCGGCCCACCGAGAGGGCAGGGCCAGGGCGTCATGGTCGCCCAAGGCCTCGCGCACCGCCGCCGGTGAGAGGGCGCCCCGCCACCGCAGGGCCGCGCAGCCGGCAAGGCGCCGGCGCAGGCGGGCGCTCCAGTCGGGCTGCCCCTCGACTCCGCAGTCCGGGCCGATCAGATCGAGGGTGGCCTGCCCCGGCGGGAGCGCGGCCACCGCGTCGGCGAGGAGGTCGACCCCCTTGGCGGGGTGGAGGCTCCCAACAAAGACCAGGCGGATCGGGCCGGCCGGGCGGATCGCCGGCCGCGGCCGCACGGGCCCGAGCAAGGGGAGGGGGCAGGGTCGCGGCGCGCCGAGCCCCAAGGCCTCCACCCGCCGCCCGAGGTGCACGGAGGGGGAGAGCAGCGTGGCGCCGTCGAGGCTCTGGGCGAGGAGCGCGCCGCGTTCGGCCAGGAGGGCCTCGTCTCGGGCGTCGACCTCGGCGTGGGCCGCGAGGCCACGCATCCCCCAGGCGCGAAGGGGCGCCGGCAGCCGCGACGCGAAGGGAGGCGCCAAGGGGGGGGCCCTGAGGCGGGGGGCGAGGCACCGGGCGCAGGCGGCGGGGGAGGGGCCGGCGCAGGGCTTCAGGTCGGCGTCGAGAAGCTGGCCGCGGGCGCAGGGCAGGGCGTAGTCATGCAAGGTGATGACGCGGCGCAGGCCGAGCTCGGCCGCCACCCGCAAGGGGTCAAAGCCCAGGCCATCGGTGTGGTGAACATGCAGCAGATCGGGGCGCCATCGGCGAAAGAAGGCGCGCAGCGCGCCTTGTCGAAGGGGGTCCGACCAGGTTTGATGAAGGCCACCCCCGGCGCGGCGGGGTGGACAGAAGCCCTCCACCCCCGGCGGCAGCGGCCCGGGCTCGGGCGCGATCACCGCGACGGCGTGCCCCGCTTCGACGAGGGCCCTCGCCAGGGACTCCACATAGAGCCCCACCCCTCCCATCGAGGCCAGCGGCGCGCCGTGAACGGTCAGCGCCACCCGCAGCGGTCTGCGGCCTGGGGCCACCACCATTCAGGTGACCGGATGATCAAAGCGCGGCCGGGGCCCCGCCTCGCGGGCGGCCGGGCCGGCTTGCAGCGGCCCCACCTGCACGCCCGGCATGCGGGTGATGCGCGCCACCAGCCAGTCCTTGAGGCGCGGCGCCAGGAAGCGACGCACCGGCGGCACCAGGACGAGCAGGCCGACCACGTCGGTCATCACGCCGGGGGTGATCAACAGCAGCGAGCCGGTCAGCACCAGCAGGCCCTCCACAACGCGCACCGCGGGCGGCAGCCCCTGGCGCAGGTCGGCCTTGAGCTGGGCGAGCAGCGCGAGGCCCTCCCGCTTGGCGAGGTAGGCGCCGAGGAAGCCGGTGAGCAGCACCATCCAGATGGTGTGCTCGGCGCTGGTGGCCTCGGAGAGCTGGATGAGCAGGTAAAGCTCGACCATCGGAACGACGGTCATCAGGAAGAAGAGCAGGGCCTTTGTCACGACCGGTCCGGGGCGGGGGTGGACAGCAGGAGCTTTGCTTCCTGCCACAAAGAGTCAAGGGCCGCAGCCTCCAGGTCTTCGAGTCGCTGACCGCGGCCAGCCGCCAGGGCGCCCACCACGGCGTAGCGCGCGGCGAAGCGCTGGTTGGCCTCGGCCAGCGCCACCGCGGGATGGACGCCCAGGTGCCGGCCGAGGGTGGCCAGGGCCATCAAGACATCGCCATACTCGTGGCGGATGGCCGCCGCCTCGCCGCTGTCGATGGCCTGCCGCAGCTCGCCCAGCTCCTCTTCGACCTTGGCCACCACGCCTGTCCAGTCCGGCCAGTCAAAGCCCACGGCGGCCGCCTCGGCCCCTTGTTGGTGGGCCTGGTCCAGCGGTTCGGGCCGTGGTGGCGTTGCGTACACAGCGGGACGTCTCCCCTCGCGGATCATGCAGTCGCTATGCTACCATGGGGTGTCCGGCGGTGGATGAGGCCTGCGCGCCTCCCCAGTCGTCCCCCGCCCACGGAGTGGTGAACATGTCCAGACTCCTCACCTTGTCCCTCGGCCTTGGCTCTCTCGCCCTCCTCGGGTGCAATGACTACGAGCTGCACGACATCAAGGGCGTGGTTGAGCCGCTGACCCTGGAGGTCACCAGCCCCACCTACGGTCAGTTCATGGGCGAAGAACAGATCCTGGTGATGGGGCGGGTGAGCCCGGTCTCCGCCCAACTGGAGATCGAGGGCGAGCCGGTGGCCATCGGCGCCGAGGGTGTGTTCACCGTGGCCCTGCCGGTCGACCACGCCTACCGGATCATCGAGATCGAGGCGCGCACCGACAAGCAGACCGCCGAAGAGCGCATCCCGGTCTTCAAGGGTCAAGACCCGCGCCTCACCTTCCCCAATGCGCTCACCGCCCGCGTGATGCCCGAAGGCCTCGCCAAGCTCGGCGACAAGATCGGCGAGCTGGTCGACGGGCTCGGCCTCTTCGACACCATCCTCACGAGCCTGCCCACCTACGAGTCGGACTGGATCACCCTCGTTCCCGACCGGGTTGAGGTCGACCCCACGATCGTGACGCTGCAGCCCGCGATCGGCGCGCTCGACGCCTCCTTCTCGATCAACAACCTCGCCATCGTCTACGCCATCAACCTGCTTGGCTACGAAGACGAGATCAGCGTCGGCTTCGCCAGCGTCACCCTCGATGCCTTGCTGGTCCCCGACCTCTCCGACGACGGCATGCTCACCATCGAGCTGACCGAGGCCAGCCTCGATCTCTCGGAGCCCGACGTCGAGCTGGGCCCCCTGCCGGGCTGGGTCATCGACTGGGTGCTGGGCTTCGTGGCCGACTGGATCATCGACCCCCTCGCCGGCCTGCTGCTCGACACCCTCCTCGCCGACCTCGGCGTGATCGAGCTGGGCGGCCCCATCGCCATCGAGACCGACCTTCTCGGCACCGCGCTGGCGGTGAACCTCACCGACTTCTACAGCGACCTCGACGGCCTCGGCCTCGGCCTCGACCTCATCATCGGCGATCCCGCCTCGGCGGTGGTCTCGGCCATTCCGGCGCCGACCCTGGCCACCCCCTACGCCGCAGAAGGCGACATCGCGGTGGGCCTGCACGAGGGCCTCTTCCAGATCCTCGTCGGCGACGCGCTGCTGGGCTTCCTCGACCAGGGCCTCGGCGACTACGGCGCCTTCATCGGCCCCTTCCTCGACGGCGCGCTGCGCCAGCTCCCCGGCGGCTCCGAGGCGCCGGCTGGCACCGACTGGTGCCTGGGCCTCGAGGCCAACAACCTCTACGCCGCCCGCATCCAGGAGGGCGGCCCCGACGGCCCCCTCGCCGTCGTCTACCTGCCCGACTTCGTGCTCGACATCGGCAAGGGCGGCAGCTGTGAGTCCTGGCTCACGGTCTCCCTGGCGATGGAGCTCGGCCTCGGCCTCAACGGCACCGAGCTGGACCTGTCGGCGGCGGTCCCGGAGGGCAAGGTGCTCTACTACGGGGCCAGCTCCTACAACGAGGAGACCGATGAGGCCGCCGTCGTCACCGCCATGGGCAGCCTGATGTCGACCGTGCTCGGCCTGGTCGGCGGCCTCATCCCGCTGGACCTCTCCAGCCTGCTGGGCGGCCTCTCCTCGGACCCCACCAACCCGATCTCCGGCCTCTTGGCCGACCTCGCGCCGACCGTGGTGGGCACCGCCCCCCTCGAGAACGCCGACGGCACCTGGACCGAAGGCCTCTACTCCCTGTCGATGGACCTCTGGGCCGACTGATCGGCGGCCCTCCAGAGCGCCAACGTAAAGCCAACCGAAGAAGGGGCGAGGGCCGCGCGGCTCCCGCCCCTCTCTCGTTGGGCCCGGCCGGCTCAGCCCTTGAGGGCCGAGACCAGCTTCTGCATCGAGTCCTTGGCGTCGCCGAACAACATGCGGGTGTTGTCCAGGTAGAAGAGCGGGTTGTCGATTCCCGCGTAGCCGGCGCCGCGGCCGCGCTTGAGCACGACGGTGTGGGTCGCCTTCCACACCTGGATGACCGGCATGCCGTAGATCGGGCTGGCGGCGTCGGTCTCGGCGCCGGGGTTGACGATGTCATTGGCGCCGATGACCAGCACGAGGTCGGTCCGCGGGCAGTCGCTGTTGATCTCGTCCATCTCCAGCACGATGTCGTAGGGCACGCTGGCTTCGGCGAGGAGCACGTTCATGTGCCCGGGCAGGCGACCGGCCACCGGGTGGATGGCGTAGCGGACGTTGACCCCCTTGCCGCGCAGGATCTTGGAGAAGTCGTGCACGAGGTGCTGGGCCCGGCCCACCGCCATGCCGTAGCCCGGCACGATGATGATCTCCCGGGCTTTCGCCGCGGCCTGGGCGACGTCATCGATGTTCCACTCCTTCTGCTCGCCGGTGATCACCGCGGCCTGGGCCGGGGCCGCGCCGCTGTCGGCGCCGAAGCCGCCAAAGACCACGCTCAGGATCGAGCGGTTCATCGCCCGGCACATGATGATCGACAGGATCGCGCCCGAAGAGCCCACCAGCGCGCCGGTGACGATGAGCAGGTCGTTGGCCAGCATGAAGCCAGCCGCCGCCGCCGCCCAGCCCGAGTAGCTGTTGAGCAGCGAGACCACGACGGGCATGTCGGCCCCACCGATGGCCATGACGAGGTGCACGCCGAGGAGGCAGGCCAGCACGGTCATCCCGACGAGCAGGCCGTTGGCCGTGGCCAGGTCGCCGCCCTGGGTGGCCAGGATGAAGGGCACGGCCATGCCCAGGATCGACAGCGCCACCACGGCGTTGAGCGCGTGGCGACCGGGCAGCAGCAGGGGCCGGCCGGAGAGCGAGCCCTTGAGCTTGGCCCAGGCGATGATCGAGCCCGTGAAGGTGATGGCGCCGATGGCCACCCCCAGCCAGATCTCGACGAGGTGCACCACCTGGGCGCCCCCGGTGAGGGCCTCGTGGGGGGCGAGGGCGCTGGAGATGCCTACCAGCACGGCGGCGAGGCCGACGAAGCTGTGCAGCACCGCCACCAGCTCGGGCATGGCGGTCATCGCCACCCGGCTGGCCAGCACCGCGCCGATGCCGCTGCCGACCAGCACGCTGGCCAGCATCAGGGTGAAGGACTCCACGCTCGGGTTCAGCGCGGTGGCTCCGATGGCCAGCACCATGCCGGCGAGGCCGTAGAGGTTGCCGCGCCGGGCCGAGGTCTGCGAGGAGAGGCCGCCCAGGCTCTGGATGAAGAGGATGGCGGCGCCCAGGTAGGCGGTCGTGAGCAGGTTGGTGCCCATGGGCTACTCCCCTTCCTTGCGGAACATCTGCAGCATGCGGTGGGTGACGAGGAAGCCCCCCGCGATGTTGATCGAGGCGACGAGGATGGCGATGGCGCCGAGGATCGCGGCCACATTGACCTTCTCGGTGCCCGACTGGATCATGCCGCCGACGATGATGATGCCGGAGATGGCGTTGGTGACGCTCATCAGCGGGGTGTGCAGGGCCGGGGTCACGCTCCAGACCACCTGCCAGCCCACAAAGCAGGCCAGCAAAAAGACCGTCAGGTGCTGGATGAAGTCGGTGGGCGCGTTCAAGCCGATGGCGGCGAGCAGCGCTGCGGCGATCAGCGTGGCCACGTTGCGGGCGGTGGCGCCCATCTCCTGGCCGCCGCCGTGCCCGCCGTGGCCGGCCTTTCCGGCGCTCTTGGCGGGGGCGGCCTTGGGGGCCTCGACCACCGCAGCCTTGGGGGCCTCCACCTTCGCGGCCGGAGGCGCAACCGGGCGAACCGGCTCAGGCGCCGGCCACATCAGGGCGCCCTTCTCCAGCACGAGGGCGCCGCGCACGGCCTCATCCTCGTGATCGACGCGGAACTTGGTGGCGCCGCCCATGTCGGAGAGCAGGTGGCTGATGTTGGTGCCGAAGAGCTGGCTGGCCGTGGTGGCGAGGCGGCTGGTCAGATCGGTGAAGCCGAGAATGGTGACCCCGCTCTTCACCACACTCTCGCCCGGCACGGTGTAATCGCAGTTGCCGCCCTGCTCGGCGGCGAGGTCCACCACCACCGAGCCCGGCCGCATGCTGTCGACCATCTCGGCGGTGATGAGGATGGGGGCGCGCTTGCCGGGGATCAGCGCCGTGGTGATGATGATGTCGACCTCTTTGGCCTGCTCGGCGAAGAGCTTCATCTCGGCAGCGATGAACGCGTCGCTCATCGTGCTGGCGTAGCCACCCTTGGTCTCGGCCCCCTCGGCCATCGGGAAGTCGAGGAGGAGGAAGCTGGCGCCCAGGCTCTCGCACTGCTCTTTGCAGGCCGGCCGCACGTCGAAGGCCCGCACCTCAGCGCCGAGGCCCTTGGCGGCGGCGATGGCGGCGAGGCCGGCCACGCCCGCGCCGATCACCAGCACCCGCGCCGGCCGGGTCTTGCCCGCCGCGGTGATGAGGCCGCCAAAGAAGCTGCCGAAGCTGTTGGCCGCTTCGATCACGGCCCGGTAGCCGGCGATGTTGGCCATGCTGGAGAGCACGTCCATCTTCTGGGCGCGGCTGATGCGCGGGATCTGATCGAGGGCGATGACGGTGGCGCCGCGGGCGGCGATCTGCTGCACCAGCTCTTTGTTCTGGGCGGGCATGATCAAGCTGACGAGCACCTTGCCGGCGCTGAGGTGCTGCACCTCTTCGGGCAGGGGCGGCCGGATCTTGGTGATCAGATCCGCCTGCGACCACAGCGCCCAGGCTTCGTCCACCAGGGTGGCGCCGGCGGCGGCGTAGGCGGCGTCGGGAAAGTTCGCCTCGGCGCCCGCGCCGGCCTCGACCAGCACGGTGAAGCCCATCTTCTGGAGCCGGGTGACGGTGTCGGGCGTGGCGGCCACCCTTCGTTCACCCGGGAAACGCTCCCGTGGAATGCCTACCTTCATCAGGACCTCTCGTCCGTCGCCGGACTGTGGCAGGGGGTCGGGAGGCCCGCAGGGATCGGCGCCCGGCCCAACATCGGGGGCGCAGGTATCCCGCCGCCGCCTGCACAGACAGGGCGCCCGCGTGCGACAAAGAGGCGGCGGTGCTTAGGCCAGCTCTCTGCCCAAGCGGCCGGCGATCCAGTCGATGGCCACGGCGTCGTAGCGGGCGCTGTCGCCCTCGGCCGGCAGGCTCCAGATCGCCTCGGCCATGCGCAGCAGCACGGGCGGATCGGGGGGCCTCGCCAGGCATCGGCGGTCCGATCGGCGAGGTGCTCGACTGGCCGCCGATCATCACCTCCTGCAAGGGCAGGCCCCCCGCCGGGCGAGCGGCGAAGACCTGCAAGCCCGCTGCGCGCAGGAGGCTTGGGAAGGCGGCCTCTTTGCGCGCGGCGCCCGCCAGCACGGCGATCAGCGTGAGATCGCTGTCATCGGGGCCGGGCCGGCTCGCTTCGAGCAGGTTGAAGATCGCCGCCCAGCACTGGGCCGGGTCGGCGAGCCAGTCCACCGTGGCGTCGCCCAGCACCCAAACGCGCAGGCCCCGGGCCGGGCCGCTCGCTTCGAGCTGCTCGGCCACGGCGGCGAAGACATCGAGCTCCACCACCGAGGCGCGGGGCGCGTGCCGCAGGTCGATCACATGAGACCCAGACGGCAGGCGCGCCACCAGCGCGGTCGGTGGGGCGCGGCTCATGCCTCTTCGCGCTCGAACACAGCCGCGGCGCCCATGCCGCCGCCGATGCACATGCTGACCACGCCGTAGCGGGCGCTCCGGCGCTTCATCTCGTGCAGCAGGGTGGCGGTGAGCTTGGCGCCGGTGCAGCCGAGCGGGTGCCCCAGGGCGATGGCGCCGCCGTTGGGGTTGACCTTGTCGACGTCGATGCCGAGCTCGCGCACGCAGTAGACCGCCTGGCTGGCGAAGGCCTCGTTGATCTCGAAGACGTCGATGTCACCGAGGGAGAGGCCGGCCTTGGCGAGGGCGGCGGGGATGGCCTTGGCCGGGCCGATGCCCATCACCTCGGGCTCCACGCCGACCACCGCGTAGCTGCGCACCACGCCGAGGATGGGCAGACCGAGGCTCTCAGCCTTGGCCCGCGACATCACCAGCGTGGCGGCGGCGCCGTCGCTGACCTGGCTGGAGTTGCCGGCGGTGGTGGTGCCGGTGGTGGAGAAGGCGGCCTTGAGCTTGGAGAGGCCCTCAGCGGTGGTGTCGGCGCGCACGCCATCGTCGGCGGTGACCACCACGTCAACCCACTTGCCATCCTTGAAGGTGCGGGTGGCGACGGGCACGGTCTCCTCGACGAAGCGCCCTTCGGCCAGGGCCGCGGCGGCCTTGACGTGGGAGCGGGCGGCGAAGGCGTCCTGCTCGGCGCGGGTGACGCCGAAGCGGCTGGCCACCTTCTCCGAGGTGATGCCCATCGGGGTGTACACCTCGGGGTTGTTGGCCATCAGCGTGGGGTTGGGGCTCGGCCGGTCGCCGCCCATCGGGATCTGCGACATGCTCTCCACGCCGCCGGTGATGGCCGCGTCGGTCCAGCCGGCGTTGATCGCCGCCGCCGCCTGACCCAGGGACTGCAGGCCCGAGGAGCAGAAGCGGTTGATCGTCATGGCGGGCACGGTGTAGGGCACGCCGGCCGCCAGCGCGGCGGTGCGCGCCATGTTCATGCCCTGCTCGCCCTCGGGCATCGCGGTGCCGATGATGACATCGTCGACCTCGGCCGGGTTGAAGGAGGGGACCTTGGCGAGCAGGCCCTGGATGGCCAGGGTGAGAAGGTCGTCGGGACGGGTGTCCTTGAGCGCGCCGCGCTTGGCCTTGGTGACCGGGGTGCGGACCGCGGCGACGACCACCGCGTCACGGGGGTTCTTCGAAGACATGGGGACCTCGTTGCCGGTTCAGTTGCGGAGGGGCTTGCCCTTCTCGATCATGTGCATGATGCGGGCCTGGGTGGCCTCGGTGCCGCAGAGGGAGAGGAAGGCCTCGCGCTCCAGCTCCAGCACGCGCTCTTCGTTGAGCCAGGTGCCGGCCGGCACGTCGCCGCCGGTCATGACCCAGGCGAGCTTCTTCGACACCACCAGGTCGTGCGGGGTGGCATAGCCGCCTTCGCGCATCTGGTAGAGGAAGAGCTCGATGGCGGCGCGACCCTGGGCGCCGGGCAGCTTGAAGCGCCGCTTGTGGGGGGGCACGAAGCCGCCCTCGGCGAGGCTCAGCGCCGCCTTCTTGGCGCTCTGAATCAGGGCGTCGGGGTCGAGGGTCAGGGTGTCGGTGGGGCGCAGGTAGCCATAGGCCCGGGCCTGCTCGGCCGAGGTGGCGACCGCGGCCAACGCGATGTTCTTGAAGGCCTGCTGCACGAAGGCGTTGCTGTCGTACTCGGTGCCCTCGGGGATGTCGCCGAGGTAGCGGCTGAGCATCTCCTTGCAGCCGCCGCCGGCCGGGATGAGGCCCACGCCCACCTCGACGAGGCCCATGTACAGCTCGCCCGCCGCGCGGGTGTGCGAGCACTGCATGGCGATCTCGGCGCCGCCGCCCAGCGTGAGGCCCCAGGGGGCCACCACCACCGGCTTGCGGCTGTACTTGGCGCGCTGCAGCACGCCCTGGAGGCGGGCGATCATCGCGCCGAGCTGCTCCCACTCGCCGGACATCGCCGCCGCGCCCACCATCATCAGGTTGGCGCCCGCGCAGAAGGCCACGCCGCCCTGGTTGCCGACCACCAGCGCTTCGAAGCTGCCGGCGTCGAGCTTGTCGAGGGCTTCTTCGTAGAGCGAGATGATGCCGTCGTCGATGGCGTTCATCTTGCTGTGGAAGGAGAGGCAGATCACCCCGTCGCCGATGTCGAGCAGGTCGGCCGAGTCATTGCTGGCCACCACCCGGTTGCCGCTGGCCTTGACATCGCTGAGCAGCAGCCAGTCTTCACTGACCGGCACCGGCTTGGCGCTGGCGCTCTGGGGGTCCCAGTAGGTCATCTGGCCGGCGGCGTCGCGGGCGTAGAAGCTGGCGCGGCCGGCGTCGAGCATCGCGCGCACCCAGGCGGGGATCTCGCGGCCCTCGGCCTCCATGCGGGCGACCGACTCGGCGACGCCGATGGCGTCCCAGCCTTCGAAGGGGCCCAGGTCCCAGCCGAAGCCCCACTTCATGCCGCGATCGATGTTGACGATGTCGTCGGCGATCTCGGGGATGCGGTTGGCCGAGTAGATGAGGGTGTCGGCGGTGCAGCGCCAGCCGATCTGGGCGGCCTTGTCGTCGCCGCCGAGGATGATGCGGGTGCTGGCGCCGGGGTCATCGGCGTAGTTGCGCGCGGCGCCGAGGCTGGCGAAGCGCACCTTGGCGGCCGGGGCGTAGGCGCCGGTCTGGACGTTGCGGGCCAGGATGGTCTTGCCGCCGTCGCCCTTCTGCTTCTGGTAGAAGCCCTTGCCGGTCTTGTCGCCCAGGGCGCCCTCGGCGACCATCGCCTTGAGCCAGGAGGGGCTCACGAACCAGTCGCGGCGCTCATCCTCGGGGCAGCCGTCGTAGACGTTGGCGAGCACATGGTCGAGGGTGTCGAGGCCGACGAGGTCGGCGGTGCGGAAGACCGCCGACTTGGGGCGGCCCATCGGCTTGCCGAAGATGGCGTCGACCTCTTCGACCGTCATGCCCAGCTCTTGCATGTGGTGGAAGACGCTGACGATGCCGAAGGTGCCGATGCGGTTGGCGATGAAGTTGGGGGTGTCCTTGGCGTAGACGATGCCCTTGCCGAGCTTGCGCTCGCCAAAGCGGGCCAGGGCCGCCGTCACCGCGGGCAGGGTCTCGGGGCCGCTCACCAGCTCCAGCAGCCGCATGTAGCGGACCGGGTTGAAAAAGTGGGTGATCAGGAAGTGCTGGCGCATCTCGGCGGGCATGGTGGCCGCCATGTCGACCAGCTTGAGCCCCGAGGTGTTGCTGGCCACGATGCTGCCCGGGCGGCGGTGGGTGGAGACCCACTCGTAGACCTTGGTCTTGATGTCGAGGCGCTCGACCACGACCTCGATGATGAGGTCGCAAGAGGCGAGCAGCGCGCCGTCGTCTTCGTAGTTGGCGGGCTTGATCAGCGCCGACAGCTCATTCTTGAAGAAGGCGGCCGGCTTGAGCTTGCTCGCGTTGGCGATGCCGTCGATGGCCAGCTTGGACCGCGGCTCGTTGGCGCCGAGGTTGCGCGGCACGATGTCAAAGAGGATCGACGGGACACCGGCGTTGGCGAGGTGGGCGGCGATGCCTTGGCCCATCACGCCTGCGCCGAGCACCGCAACGGTGCGAATCGGGTACGACATCCGTGGCTCCCTGAGGGTGGCTGAATGAATGCTCATTCAGGCTAATCAGCCGGGGAGCCCTGTCCAGGCAGAAAGACAGCGCCTTTGTGTCAGGTCAGGCGCTGGCCTTGAAGAGGGCGACGGCGGGCGGATCTCCCCCCGTTTGCGCGAGGCCTGGGTCGGTGGCCTGCTGGGCCGGCACGCCGCCGGGCAGGCGACGCAGGCGGCGGGCCACCCGGGCGGCGAGCCGCGCGCCGCTCTCTCCCGGGAGGTCGGCCAGGGCCCGCAGACCCACCGCGTAGAGGGGGGCGCTGGCCGGCCCTGGAGCCATCGGCTCCTCGATGAGCCGCATCCGCTCAGCGTCATCGAGGTCCAGGGCGCCGGCGACGAAGCACCGCTCGGCCGCGCTGGCCAAGGAGGCGGCGGCGACGCGAAGGGCGGCGCGGTCGGTCTCCTGGCCACAATAGGCGAGGCCGGCGGTGGCCAGGGTGAGAGGGCGGGCGAGGCCGCGCTGGCGGGCCAGGGTCTGGAGGGCGGCCCAGCGCTCGGGGGCCTCCGCGGGCCGCAGGAGCTGCGCCATGGCGGCGCCGATCGGTGCGTAGCGGCAGTAGGTCGACCCGTCGCCGGCGCTCAGCGCGAGGCGCAGCGCGGCGTCGAGCTCGTCGAGGGCGGCGGCGTGCTGGCCCTGGTCCCAGCCCCGCAGGGCGAGGCGGGCCAGCACCCCGGCGCGCCCCCGCGGCGAGGCCGCGCCAACGAGGCTGCTCTGGGCGTGGGCCGCGAGCTTGCCGCCGAGGCGGCGCAGGCCGAGGGCGTCGAGCAGGCCCGAGAGGATGGCGAAGAGCTGCGCCCGCTCGTCGACGTGCAGGGGATCGCGCACCACCCGGCTCAGCGCCTCGACGGTGAGCAGCAGGGCGGCGAGGCTGGGCCCGACCAGCTCCAGGCTGCGATCGACGATCTGCCGCAGGAGCTGGGCCTCAAGGGCGCGCTGGGCCTGGGCAGCCGAGGGGCTGGGGATGGGGCCGATCTGGCGCAGCCCCATGCGGAGGAGGGCCAGCGGCAGGGAGAGGGCCGCGTGGAAGGCGGTGGGGATCGCTGGCAGGCCGAGCAGTTGGGCGGCGGTCTGCAGGGCGCCGAGGGCCTCGGCGGGGCGGCCGAGGCGGGTGAGCAGCTCGGCGCTGCGGCGGAGCCACTCGGCCTGTTCGGCGCGGGGGGTCTGCGGGGAGTCGGCGGCGAGGCGCAAGGCGGCGCGCAGGAAGCCGAGGCACTCGGCGTCGGCCTCGCTGCGCTCGGCCTGGTTGGCGGCGACGACGTACCAGGCGATGGCGTCGCGGGTGAGGCCGGCGATCTCGAAGTGGCCGGCGATGACGCTGGGGGCGACGGGGTCCTGGCGCAGGGTGTGGGTGGCCAGCCACTGGCCGAGCTCCTTGTGCAGGTCCGCCCGCTTGCGCGCGGGCATCATCGCGTAGGCGGCCTCGCGCACCAGCACATGGTTGAAGCGGTAGCGCTCGGGCTCCACGCTGTGGGTGCGGGTGACGACGTCGAGCTGGACGAGGCGCTCGAGGTTGCGCCGCACGCCGCGGCCGCGCATGGCCGGCGGGTGGACGGCGTCGACCAGGGCGAGGCTGAATTCCGGGCCCACCACGCTGGCGATCTTCATGGTGAGCTGCTCGCCGGGGGCGAGGCGATCGAAGCGGCTGGCGATGAGGCCGTGCAGCGTCTCGGGGAAGGTCTGGGCTTCGAGGGGCCGGCGCAGCTCGCAGCGGCCATCGACTACGGCAATGACCTCGCCATCCCAGAGGTGCCAGAGGATCTCCTCGATGAAGAAGGGGTTGCCTTCGCTGCGCTGGAAGATGAGGTCGGCCACCGCGGCGGGCAGGTCGCCCACGCCGAGGCGCACCCGGGCCAGATCGCAGGCCTCCTCGGGCGAAAAGGGGCGCAGGTGGCAGATGGGCCCGGCGCCCAGGTCTTGGAGGCGGCTCCAGGCCTCCTCGCTGAGGTCGGGGCGGGGCCGGCTGGTGCAGAAGACGAGGTAGGGGCTGCCGACGGCTTCGCGGGCGAGGCGGCAGACCACCTGCAGCGACAGCGAGTCGATCCAGTGGGCGTCTTCGACCAGGAAGAGCTGGGGGCCCTCGGTTTGGGCGACGCGGATGGCGAGGCCGGCCAGGGCGCCGATGGTGGCCTCGGCGCGGGCCCGGCCGGTGAGCACGCGGGTGGCGGCGCTCTCGACGATCGGCAGGCCGAGGATCTCGGCGAAGAGGGGGGCCTGCTCGGCGAGGAGGTCGTCGGCGCCGAGTCGGCTGCGCAGGGCCTCCTCCAAGGTGGCCAGGGAGCGCTGGGGGCCGAGCACCTCGGCGAGCCAGGGGGTCCAGGCGTGAAAGGGGCTCAGGCGGGCGATCGGATCGCCCGCGATCAGCGTGGGGTGGATCTGCGCCGCCCGGGCGACCGCTGCCATGTGGCGCGCGAGGTGGGTCTTGCCGAGGCCGGGGGCGCCGAGGATCACCAGGGCCGCGCCGGGGCCGCCCTGGGCCAGGGTGGAGACGGCGCCCTCCATCAGGGCCAGCTCCTCGCCGCGGCCGAGGACCACCGCCGGATCGCCCAGCGTGGCCGGGCGCTCGGAGAGGGGGCGGGCGACGCGCACGGCGCCGGCCTTGCCCTTGAGCTGGATGGGCTCGAGCTCCTCAAAGTTCACCCGGCCGCTGGCGGCGGCGCGGGTGGCGGCGTCGCAGAGGATGTTGGCCCCAGCCGCGCTCATCAGGCGGGCTGCTGTGTTGACCACATCGCCCAGCAGGCTGTACTCGCGGCGCTGCTCGCCGCCGACGGCCCCGCAGAAGGCGACGCCGGTGGCCACGCCGATGGCGCAGCGGGCGCCCAGGGCGGCCAGGGCCTCGTGAATGGCCATCGCGGCGAGGGTGGCGCGGGCCGGGTCGGTCTCATGGGAGGAGGGCGGCAGGCCGAAGGCGGCCAGGGCGAAGACCCCCTTCTCGTCGGCGACCAGCTTGTTGAGCGAGCCGTCGAAGGTGGCGAGGCAGATCTGCACCTCGCGCACGAGGGCGTCCATGCGCTGGAGGGAGACCGGCCGGGCCAGCTCGGGCAGGCTGATGAAGAGCACCGAGACGCGGCGGATCTCCGCCATCCAGCCGTCGGCGGCCTCCACGGCCCGGCTGTGCACGGCGGCGGGCAGGTAGGCCTGGGTGGCGAGGCGGGAGGCCTCGATCGGCGCCGGCGGGGCGGCGGCGATCGCGGCGGCGCTGAGCAGCTCGCCGTCGTCTTCGTTGAGCTCGATGCCGGGCAGGGCGCGGGCCTCGGCGATCAGGCCCTCGTCGCAGCAGGCGGCGCCGGGGCGGGCCTTGCTGGCGGCCTGGGCGGCCTTGGCCGGCGCGCTGCCCACCACGAGGAGCTGGCGGCGGCCCAGCGTGCCGCCGAGGTGGGCGACGCGGATGTCGCCGCTGGCGAGGCCGATCTTGACCGGGAGGCGCACGCCGCCGGCGGCGGAGAGGCTCTGCTCGATGCGCCGAATGGCGGTGGCGGTGGCCATCAGCCGGCGCAGGGTGAGGCGGCGATCCTGACCGGGGGGCGTGGGCCAGATGGCCAGCAGGGCGTCACCGGCGAAGGCCACCACGTCGCCCTGGTGCTCGGCGACGGCGCCGACGAGGCGGCCCATCGAGGCGTTGAGCGCGTGGGCGAGCTGCTCGGCGCCGAGGGATCGGCCCTGCTGGCGCACCAGCTCTTCGGTGTAGCGGGTGAAGCCGGTGAGATCGGCGAAGAGGGCGAAGCCGGTCGTCTCCAGCTCGGCGGGGACCTGCGCGGGCGCGCCCTCGCCGGCCAGTCCGTGCAGGATCAGGCGGGGCACGAAGGCGGCGATGGCGGAGGGCGGCGCGGTCATGACAGCTCGGGGGTGCCCGCAGGGCTACGGATCGACCGGGCGTGCCCTACAGTCCCCGAGGGGGTTTGCACTGCGAAGAGATCGTCAGATTCGGCCTTCTCGGGGTAGATGGCCGGAAGGCGGCGGGCTTTGGACGGGCGA
>JBEIQK010000267.1:0-7847 GCA_040376505.1 Alphaproteobacteria bacterium
GCCGAGCCCGGGCAGGTCGACCTCTTCGCCCCGAGGGCCCCCCGCCGGGCCACCGACGCTGCCCAGGCCGCCCGCCGCGCGCCGCCGGCCCTGCCGCGGGTGGCTCCGATGCCGGCCCCGTCGGCATCATCGGGCAGCCCCGCCCAGGCCTCCACCGCTGAGGCCTTCGCCCAGGCCCTCGCCGCGGGGGCGCGGCAGGGGGGCGCCAGCGGCCCGGTCGCCGATCGCATCGCCGCCGCCGTGCTTCCCGCGGTCTCCTCCCTCATCGCCAGCGTGGTGGCGGCGATGGGGCCGGTGGCACCGGTTGAGGTCGTGCATGCGGCGCCGCCGCCGATCACCGTGGTGGCCTCTGGCGCCAGCCTGGGTCTGCCCGGCGGCGAGGAGGTCTTTGGCGAAGACAATGTGCGCCGCATCCTGGCCGGCGAGAACCGGATCAGCCGCCTGCCCGACGCGATGTTGGATGCCTTCCTGGCCAAGAACGTGGTGCGGCTGCGCAAAGACGCCGCCACCGGCCAGGGCAGCTTTGAGGCGGTGCAGTCCCGCGAGGAGGTCATCCGCCTCGCCGGCGTGGGCGCCCACTTCGACCTCGGCGCCGACTATGGCATCGAGGCCGAGTGGCTGCGGGCCCTCGACATCACCACCCGTCTTGCCTTCGCCGCCGGCATCGAGGCCCTGCGCGACGCGGGGATCCCGCTGGTGCGCACCTTTAAGGAGACCACCAGCGGCAAGAAGGTGGCGCTCGGCTGGGCCCTGCCCGAGGCGATGCGGTCGCGCACCGGCGTGATCTTCGCCTGCGCCTTCCCCGGCTACACCAACCTGCTCAACCATGTGGCCAAAGACGGCGACGACGGCGAGGGGCGCTTTGATCGGCGCTTCCTCTTCCAGATCCTCAGCATGGGCCACTCCCAGTTCGCCCAGCTCATCGGCGCGCGGGGGCCCAACACCCAGGTCAACGCCGCCTGCGCCAGCACCACCCAGGCGCTGTGCATCGCCCAGGACTGGATCACCGCAGGCCGGGCCGACGCCGTCGTGGTGATCGGCGCCGACGACGTCACCAACGACACGATGCTGCCCTGGATCGGCGCTGGCTTCCTGGCCAGCGGGGCGGCCACCACCAAAGACGAGGTCTCTGAGGCGGCCCTGCCCTTTGATCGGCGCCGGCACGGCATGATCCTCGGCATGGGCGCGGTGGGCGTGGTGCTGGAGCGGGCCGAGCAGGTGGCGGCCCGCGGCATGGCCCCCCTGGCGCGCCTCCTGGCCAGCCGGCTCGGCAATTCGGCCTTTCATGGCACCCGCCTCGACGCCCTGCACATCGCCGTGGAGATGGACCAGCTCGTGGGCGAGGCCACCGCGGCGGCGGGGGTCAGCCGGGCCGACTTTGCCCGGCAGGCCGTCTTCATGAGCCACGAGACCTACACGCCGGCCCGCGGCGGCTCGGCGGCGGCGGAGATCGAGAGCCTGCGCACGGCCTTTGGGCCTGCGGCCAACCAGATCCTGGTGGCCAACACCAAGGGGTTCACCGGCCACGCGATGGGGGCGGGCATCGAAGACGCCGTGGTGCTCAAGGCCCTGCAGCACCGCACCGTGCCGCCCGTGCCCAACCTGCGCGAGCCCGACCCCGATCTGGGCGACCTGCGTCTGTCGCCGGGCGGCGTCTTTCCGCACCTGCGCTACGCCCTGCGCCTGTCGGCCGGCTTTGGCTCCCAACTCGCGCTCACCGCCTGGGAGGGCCTCGTCGAAGGCGAGGCCCGTGTGGTCGACGCCGGTCGCCACACCGCCTGGCTCCAGCAGATCAGCGGATCTTCGGCCCCTCGGCTGGTGGTCGAGCACCGCACCCTGCGCCTGCTCGCCGAGGGGGGCGCGCCGGCTGCGGTGGAGCCAGCGGCCCCCGCTCCTGCGCCCGCTGCGCCGCCCGCTGCCGCCGGCGTTGGCCGCGACGAGGTCCTGCGCGTGCTGCTTGGCATCCTCAGCAAGAAGACCGGCTACGCCGTGGCCGAGCTCGACCCCACCTACGAGCTGGAGGCCGATCTGGGCGTGGACACGGTCAAGCAGGCCGAGGTCTTTGGCGAGGTGCGCGAGCACTTCAGCCTGCCGCGCGACGACAGCTTCCGTTTGGCCGATCACCCCAGCATCAACGGCCTCGTGGACTGGCTCTTTGGCCGCATCACCGCCCAGGGCGGCGGCGCCCCCGCTCCTTCCGCGGCACAGGCCCCGGCCCCGTCTGCCCGCGTCGGCCGCGACGAGGTCCTGGGGGTGCTGCTCGGCATCCTCAGCAAGAAGACCGGCTACGCCGTGGCCGAGCTCGATCCGGCCTACGAGCTGGAGGCCGATCTGGGCGTGGACACGGTCAAGCAGGCCGAGGTCTTTGGCGAGGTGCGCGAGCACTTCAAGCTGCCGCGCGACGACAGCTTCCGTTTGGCCGATCACCCCAGCATCAACGGCCTCGTGGACTGGCTGCACGGCCGCATCGTCGGCGTCGAAGAGGCCGCCCGCCCGGCGGCGCCCCTGCCCGTCGAGGCCGCGCCCGCGCCCGCCCCCGCGCCGCCCCCGCCGGTGGCCTCGGACCGCCGCGACGAGGTGCTGGCCGTCTTCCTCGACATCCTGGCCCGCCGCACCGGCTACGCCAAGGACGAGCTCGACCCGGTCTATGAGCTGGAGGCCGATCTGGGCGTAGACACGGTCAAGCAGGCCGAGCTCTTTGGCGAGGTGCGCGAGCACTTCAAGCTGCCGCGCGACGACCGCTTCTCGCTCAGCGACTACCCCACGATCAACAGCCTCGTCGACTGGCTGGCCAGCAAGGTCACGGCCCAGGAGTCCCCCGCGGCGCCCGCCGAGGCCCCGGTGGCCCCGCCGCCGCCGGTCGAGGCCCCCAGCGTCGAGGCCGCCCCCACGGCACCCCCGCCGCCGGTGGAGCCGCCCCGGGCGCCCGAAGACCTCTTCACCGCCGAGGGGGGCCCCGCCGATCCGCGCGGCCTGCCCGCCGCCTTCCGCCTGCGCCGGCCCACGCTGGTCGCCCGTAGCCTCGCCCGCGGCCGCCCGCGCCTGAACGGCACCGTGGTGATGGTGGCCGGCGAGGGGGCCTTCGCCACCGCCCTGCGCCTCGAAGCGCTCGATCGCGGCGCCACCCTGGAGGGCAGCAGCCCCGACGTGGTGCTCGATTGCAGCAACGAGGTCTACACCAGCTTCCAGCTCGCCCGCACGCTGGACGCCCGGCGGCCCCGCCACTGGATCGCCGCCACCCGCCTGGGCAGCGACGCCTCGTGGATTGAGCCAGAGATCGGCCTCGCCCACGGGGCCCGCGCCGGCCTCGCCAAGGCCCTTGGCCGCGAGTGGGTCGGCACCTACGCCCGCCTCGTCGACACCGATCCGATGCTCACCGACGCCGTGGCGGCCCGGCTGGTCCTCGATGAGGTGGTGGCCGGCGATGGCGCGGTGGAGATCTTCCACGATGGCGAGCAGCGGCGCATCCTCACCTTGCGCCTCGAAGAGATGCCCCCGGCCGAGGGCCGCCTGCGCGAGGGCTCGATCATCGTCGTGACCGGCGGCACCCGCGGCATCACCGCCCAGGTGGCCATCGAGCTGGCCCGCCGCGGCCCGGTGCGCCTGGCCCTGCTGGCCCGCACCTTGCCCGGCTCGACCCCCCTCGACGAGGAGGCCGCCAAGGCCACCATCCGCGCCGAGCTGGAGGCCGCCGGCGAGCGGGCCACCCCGGCCCGGATCGATCAGCGCCTGCGCCCCCTGCGGGTGGCCGAGGAGGGCCGCCTCACCGTGGCCGCCCTGCGCGAGTTGGGCGCCGAGGTGCGCACCTTCGTCGTCGACATGGCCGATGAGGAGAGCGTGCGCGAGTACCTGCACCGCGTGCGCGACGAGTGGGGCCGCATCGACGGCGTCATCCACGGCGCCGGGGTCGAGGAGAGCCGCCTGCTCTCCGACAAGGATCTCGACGCCTTCCGCCGGGTCTTCGACGGCAAGGCCCGCGGCGGCATGGCCATCGCCCGCAACCTCGAGCGCGGCGCCTGGTTCCTCTCGATGGGCTCGGTGGCCGGCCGCTTCGGAAACGCCGGCCAGGTCGACTACGCCGCCGCCAACGAGGGCCTCGCCCGGGTGGCGCTCAGCCGGCCCCGCTCGCTGCATGTGGACTGGACGGCCTGGGCCGACGCCGGCATGGCGGTGCGCGGCGGCATGGAGCGCCTGCTCACCGAGAAGGGCGTGGAGCTGCTGCCGGCCCTGGCCGGGGCCCGCCTGACGGTGGATCTGCTGGCGGCTGGGGTCACCGGCGAGGTGCTGGTGGCCGGCCGCCTCGGCGACTTCTCGATGCCGGCCCTGCACCCGTTGGTCGATCGCATCGAGCTGCTGGGCGATCTGGTGCTCGGGCGGCGCTCGCTCAGCCTCGCCAGCGACCCCTGGCTGGCCGACCACGCCATCGACGGCGTGCCCGTGCTGCCCGGCGTGATCGGCCTGGAGCTGCTGGCGGCGACCGCGGCCCACCTGCGGCCCGGCGAGGCCTATGTCGGCGCCCGGGCCGTCAGCTTCCGCGCCCCGGTCAAGGTCCACCGCGATGAGCCGGTGGCCCTCACGATGGCCGCCCGCCTGATCGAGGGCGGCGAGGTGGCGGTGCGCCTCAGCTCGGAGCGGGTGGCGAAGACCGGTCGGCCGCTGCTGACCCACCACTTCGAGGCGATCCTGCGCTTTGGCGAGCCCGTGGCGGTGGACGCCTTGCCGAGCGCCTTCCTGCCCGAGGAGCCGATCGACCGCGCGGCGATCTACCGGCGCTTCTTCCACGGGCCGGGCTTTCAGGTGCTCTCGGAGTGCGGCGCGGTGGCCAGCAACGGCCTGATGGCCGAGGCGGTGGTCTCGCACGACGCGCTGGGCGGCGCGGCGGCGATGTTGACGGCGCCGCTGTTGTTGGAGGCGGCCTTCCAAGCGGCGGGCCTGCACCACATGGCGGTCCACGGCGCCCTGGCCCTGCCGGCTGGCATCGAAACCCTCGTGCTGGAGAGCCGGCCGGCCGACGGCGAGCCGCTCGGCCTGATGGTGAGCGAGCGGGCCGACGGCCGCTACGACATCGATCTGGACGGCCCCTCCGGCATCGCCCTGCGCGTGCGCGGCTTCTCGATGGCCGTGTTGGGCCCCCTGCCGCCCGCCGACCGCTTCACCCCGCCCCGGGGCGGCTGGCCCCAGGCGGTGGTCAGCCGGGCCCGGCCGGTCGGCAAGAAGAGCGGCGGCGCCCAGGCCCTACACCCCGCCGAGCAGGCCCTGATCGCCGCGCGGGGCCGCCCTGAGCGGCAGGCCGAGCGGGTCTTGGGTCGCCTCGCCGCGCAGCAGGCCCTGATCGGCCTCCTCGGCGAGGCGCCCCCGGTGCTCAATGCCGAAGGGGGCGCCCCCTTTGTGGTCGATCACCCCGAGCTGGTGGTCTCGATCAGCCACAGCGCCGGCGACGCCTTCGCCGCGGTGGCAACCGGCGGTCGGCTCGGCCTCGACCTGGAGCAGGTGGTGCTGCGGCACCCCAGCTTCGCCCGCACCTGGTTCACCGACGCCGAGCAGGCCCTGGCCGACGAGGACTGCGCCCGCACCACGGCGATCTGGGCCGTGAAGGAGGCCGTCTTGAAGGCCCTGGGCGCCGGAATGCGCCTCTCCCCCAGCGAGATCGAGGTCACCGCCCTGCGCGGCCGGCGGGCCTGGGTCTCGCTGCAGGGGCGCGCCGCCGCGCTGCACGCGGCCCAGGGCGGCGGGCCGGTGGTGGCCACCCTCACCGTGCTCGACACCGCGATCCTCGCTACCGTCTACCTGCGCGGCGCAGCGGGCCCCTTGCCGGCCCTCGCCCGCTGCGCCTGATCGAGGCTCCTCGTGATCATCGCCCAACGCCCCGACGGCATCCGCATCCTGCGCATCACCCGCCCCGAAGAGGCCATCACCTACCGGGCCTCCTTTGCCGGGGCCTACCAGGACATCTTCTCGGAGGCGCCCTACAACGAGCGCATCTTTCCGTCGGAGGCCGAGGGCGTGCTCACCGCCTATCTGCAGACCGCCGACAACCTCACCTTGCTGGCCCTGTCGCCCAAGAACAAGGTGGTGGGCTTTGGCATCGGCCTGCCCCTGATGAGCCGGCCCGACATCATGCGCGAGCTGCGCGGCCTGCTGCCGGTGCGCGAGACCTTCTACCTCGCCGATCTGGGCGTGCTCTCCACCTGGCGGGGCACCGGCCTGGGCAAAGACCTCGTGCGCCAGCGCCTGCGCGAGATCGATCGGCGGCGCTTTCGCCATGTGGTGCTGCGCACCAGCGCCGTGCGCAACGCCTCCTACGAGATGTACATGAAGCTCGGCTTCGACGACATGGGCGTCTACATGGAGGTGCCCAGCCGGCGCCTCGACGGCCGCACCAGCACCGATCGGCGCCTCTTCCTCTCCAAGGTGCTGCCCGCCCCCAACGAGGCCGCCGACTTCGCCCTGCCGGATGAGCCGGCGTGATCGGGCTGCTCGGTCTGCTGGTTCAGGTCGGCTGTGATCCGGAGCCGCCGGCGCCGACCCCGCTGATCCTGCTCCTCAGCCTCGACACCACCCGCGCCGATGCGCTGGGCGCCTACGCCGACGTCGCCCACTGGGGCCGCGGAGAGGCGAGCGCCCCCCGGCCGCGCACGCCCCGCCTCGACGCCCTCGCCGCCGCGGGCACGCGCTTCGCCTGGGCGATGGCCCACAGCCCCACCACGCTCTCCAGCCACAGCAGCGTGATGACCGGCCTCGACCCTCACGGCCACCGGGTGCCGCGCAACGGCTTTCCCCTGCCCGAAGGCCTGCCCACCCTGGCCGAGCGCCTCGGCGCCGCCGGCTATGAGGGCATCGGCGTGGTGGGCGCCAGCGTGCTCGCCGCCGAGACCGGCATCGGCCGGGGCTTTGCCACCTGGGACGACGCCGTCTCCACCCGCGTGCGCAAGCGCTTTGAAGACCCCGCCGCCCAGGTCACCGCCCGGGCGCTGGCGGCGGTCGACCGGCGGGCGCGGCCCGGCGAGCCGCTGCTGCTCTTCGTGCACTACTTCGACGCCCACAGCCCCTGGGACTCGGCCCCGCCGGCCTTGCGCGAAGGCCTCGTAGACCCCGCCTACGCCGGCGCCATCGACGGCAGCGGCCGCAGCGTCGACCTGCTCGTGGGGATGTCGCGCCAGGGCGTGCTGGGCAGCGCCGACCGCCGGCAGGCCCGCGCGCTGTACCTCGCCGAGGTAGCGGCCATCGATCTCGCCGTCGGGCAGCTCCTCGACGGGCTGCAAGTCCGCGGCCTGCTGGAGGAGAGCCTCGTGGTGGCCTTCGGCGACCATGGCGAGACCCTCGACGAGGTGCCGGCCCGGCCCTACGGCCACGGCCTCGACGTCGAGCTGGTCGACATCCATGTGCCGCTGATCCTGCGCGGCACCGGCCGCTTCGCCCTGCCCGCCGGCAGGGTCGACACCCGCACCGTCCGCCTCCAAGACATCGGCGCCACCGTGCTCAGCCGGGCGGGCCTCTCGGGCGGTCTGGGCGAGGGCTGGGATCTGCTGGGCCCCGGCGCGCCGCCGCCCGCCTTCGCCGAGGCCACCAAGCCGGCCGGTCAGGAGTCGCAGCAGGGCTGGAACAACCTGCCCTTCGCCCGGGCGGTGGTCGAAGGGGAGGGGATGCTGCTGCGGGCGCCCTTGCTCGGCCCCGAGGCCCGCCTCGTCGATCGCGCCCCCGGCCAGCCGATCCGCGAAGACGCCGATCGCGCCAGCGCCCTCGACGCCCTCTTGCGCGACTGGGACGCCGCCGCCCCCGCCCACCGGCCGGCCCCGGCGCTCTCGCCCGAGGCCGAGGCGGGGCTCCGGGCGCTGGGCTACCTCGAC
>JBEIQK010000819.1:0-2857 GCA_040376505.1 Alphaproteobacteria bacterium
GCAGGCCCTCGAAGCGGCGGCCCCGGCGCTGCAGGGCGCCCTGCGCCGTCGTCCGCCCACAGAGCCGGCAGGCCGCCTCGACGGAGACGCCGGCCACCACGGCCGGATCGTAGAGCGCCACCATGGCGGAGCTCACCTTGCAGTCCGGACAGTCTTCAAGCACCTGGTATGCGCTGGCCACCACACCCCTCCGAAGGCCGCTCCAGACTCCGTTTCCGTCGTCCACTTGTCAAGGGCCCCCGGCCAGGGCCTCGATCCAGCCCGTAGAATTCGCTTGACGCAGGGCGCCTGCGGCCGTAGACGGCGCCGCGCTCACGCTGCCCCTTGGCGGGAGCCCTTGTTTGAACCGGGGACGAATCGGACCCGCGGTGGTGTTTCACCCGCGGACGGACCTCCCCTCTTTGGTGTGCCCATGTGGATCTCCCTCCTCCTCGCCAGCGCCTTCGCCTACGAGACCGACCAGCTCACCGACCGCCAGATGCCGCTGGCCGACATCACCGGCGAGGCCAACGCCGAGATGGACCGGCTGCTCGGCCAGGCCGCCGCTGAGGCCAACCGCCGCAGCCGGTGCAGCGGCTCCGACGCCGAGATGGCCAACCTCCTCGCCGCATCCGTGGCCGACGCCGTCGGCGGCGTCGCCAAGGTCCCGCCCCGCGGCGACCTGCCCACGATGACCTTCGGCGCCTACGCCGCCTGGCTGGAGACAGCCCCGCTGGCCCGGCGCACCTTCACCGACCGCCGCGACATCTACGGCGAGCTGAAGGTCTGGGAGAACCCGATCATCGCGCTCTTCGGCCTGTCGTCGACCATCAAGCTCAACGACACCCTGCTGGGCACCGACAAGATCGACCACTTCCTCGTGCAGGGCTACCTCTACTACCGGCGCAGCCAGGGCGGCCTCGACCCCTTCCGGGCGATGACCTGGGGCACCCACACCGAGCGCGCCCACTGGGGCCAGGCCACCACCGGCGTCTTCAGCTACGCCGACCTCTCGGCCAACTACCGGGGCCTGCGCTTCTACGCAGGCCTGATGGGCGAAGACGGCTACTTCACCCGCGGCGCCGATGGCTGCGTGGCCCAGGACCGCCCCTTTGAATGGGCCGAGTGGGTGGACTGGACCCTCGATGAGGTGCTGAATCCGCCGGTCTACGACGCCCCCCTTCAGGTGCGCGTGTCGGCGGCCCTCACCACCCGCCAGGATCAGGTCTGCGAGGTCTGGGACGCCGGCGCCGCCCCGAGCCCCAGGCCATGGCCGCCGTGCTGACCGTGCCCTACCCCTACGCGCTCGGCCGGGCGCCCACCCGGGTCGACCCCTTCCGCCTCGCCGATCACTGCGACGGCACCACCGACATCGCCCCGGCCGAGGTCGCGCCCGTCGAGCGCACCCGCGCCGCCCGCCGCGCCCGCGCACGTTGACGGGGCCGGTCTGGGGGGTTTAGCCAAGGGGGCAAGGCAATCGACCCGAGGTCTCATGGCAGCCCTGCTCCTGCTCTTCTTCGCCGCGGCCTGGGCCAAAGATGCCCCTCCGGCCGCCTGTATCCCCCAGAGCCCGCGGGCCATCTCCAACCAGGGCCGCACCGGCGCCGCCGCCGTGGCCGAGCCGCGCCTGCGCCCCGATCTCGATGGCAGCGTGCGCTTCCTCGCCCCCAGCGCGCCCCAGGCCGTCCGCCTGGAGCTCTGCGACGTGCGCTTCTCGGCCCCCGAGCACGGCCTCATCTGCGACAGCGAGCAGGGCCGCGTGGTGGAGATCCAGCACGTCTACGCCGCCAAGCTGAACGAGGGCGGCCCCGCCCGCTGCGAAGGGACGCTCGCCATCGTCGCCTTCCAGGCCCTCGTGGTCGGCGATGATCTGCCCGCCACCTGGGTCCCCGGCGACCAGCCTCCGGCGCCGAAGGGCTCGGCCGAGTACAGCGGCTCCACCTCGGGGGCCCCCCTCGCCGGCGACGACGAGGCCTGCTACCGCACGCCGGCCTACTGGCGGGTGAGCCCCCGCTGCGAGCGCGTCCGCGCCGGCGATCTGCCCAATGCCGGCATCGCCAGCCCGGCGCGCCGGCCGCAGACCGAGGAGCCCCGCCCGAACCTGCGCTACACCACCTGGATGCCGGCCAGCAGCCTGCCGCTCGAAGCCCCCGCCCCCGCGGAAGGCGGCGAAGGCGGCGAAGGCGAGGCCGCCGCGCCCTAGCCCTCGTCGGACTCCGCCGGGCTCGCCGGCTTGAGCTCCAGCTCCCAGGCCTTGGTCTCGGCGTTGGTGGGCGCGCCCAGGGCGTCGAGGGCGGCCTTGATGCGGCTGCGCGAGAGATCGCGCCCCAGCAGCGCCATCGCGTCGAAGAGCGGCACGCTCGACGGGGCGCCCGTCACGGCCAGGTAGAAGGGCTTGAAGAAGTCGCGGGGCTTCACACCCAGCACATCGGCGAGGCCGCGCATCATCTGCTCGATGGCCTCGCGGTTCCAGGCCGGCATGGTGTTCACGCGCAGCAGGGCGCCAAAGAGGGCCTTGCGCAGCCCCAAGGCGCCGAGCTTGGGCGCCGAGGTGGAGAGGGCCGCCACGTCTACGTCGAGGTTGCCGCGCACGAAGAAGCCGAGCAGGGCGCCGACATCGCCGAAGGTGTTGAGCCGGCTGCGGCCCAGGCGGGCGACGGCGGTGAGGAACTCCGGGTTGAAGGCCCACTGCTGGAGCGCCGAGAGGTAGCGCTCTTCGCTCACCACCTCGCGGATGTACTTGCTGTTCACCGACTCCAGCTTGACGAGGTCAAAGACCGGGCCGCCGAGCGAGATGCGGTCGAGGGTGAAGGAGGCGGCCATCTCGTCGAGGCTGAAGATCTCGCGGCTGTCGGGGAAGGTCCAGGCCATCTGGCCC
>JBEIQK010000656.1:0-3819 GCA_040376505.1 Alphaproteobacteria bacterium
CCCGAAGACCGGCCCCTGCGGCCCGATCCCAAGGCGCCCGTGCGGGTCGATCTCTTCGTCGATCCCTCCAGCCGTTGGTTGGGCCCGTCGGTCGAAGCCGCAGCGGTGGTGGGCGCTGCCCAGGCTGGCCTGGTCTGGCGCTTCTTCGCCGAATCGTCGGGAGACAAGGCGCCGCCGGCCGAGGCGCTGGCCCTCGCGGCGGGGGCCGAGGCGGCGGCCCAATTGGGGGCGCCCGAGGCCTATCTGCAAGCCCTGCTGCGCCTTCGCGGCGATGCCAGCGTGCCGACCTCGGCCCTGCCGTCGGCGGCGGCGGCGGCGGCGGGGCTCGACCTGAAAGCCTGGGAGGCCGCCTTGGGCCCCGCGATGACCGCCATCACCGAGCAGGCAGCCCTGCGGGAGCGCCTGCGCGTGCGGGCCACGCCGACCTGGTTTGTCGATGGATACCGCCTCGCGGGCTTGCAGTCGCCGGAGTCCATCGGCGGCGTGATCGGCCGTGAGCTTGAAGATCTGCAGTTCGCCACGGTGCCGCCGGCCCGCCTGGCTGGAGGGGTTGGCCCGTGAGCATCCTGAACCCGGGCCGCCTCGTCGCGGGTCGCACCTTGCTGGCGGTGGAGTCCGGCGCCCACGCCGAAGATCTGATGGGCGAGGCCGAGTTGGCCCGGGCCGACGATCGCGCGCTGGCCTGGCACATCGCCCTGGGCGTGCTGCGCCGCCAGGGCAGCCTCGACCACCTGCTGCGTCCGCGCCTGGATCGGCCGGTGGCCGAGCTGGACGCGCCGGTGCGGGTCTCCCTGCGGGTGGGCCTCTTTGAGCGCCTGTTCAGCCGCACCGCCGAGCACGCCGCGGTGGAGCAGGCGGTGGAGCTGTGTCGGCGCCTGGGCGCCCCGCGGGCGACCGGCCTCGTCAACGCCGTGCTGCGGCGGGTCCGCGTCGAGTCGCTGCCCGATGATCCGCGCTTGGACCTGCCCGAATGGTGGGCCCGGCGCTGGGCCCACGCGCCCCAGTGGCTGGCCCGCTTGCAGGAGATGGCGCCGCTGTGCGGGGTCTGGGCGGTGCCGCCGGAATCCCGGCCGGCCTTGAACACGGCGCCGGCCTCGGCAGGAGGGGAGGGGATCGAAGACTGCTTCACCCTGCCCGGCAGCCGCGGGGCGGTGGACCAGCTCCCCGGCTTTGCCGACGGCGCCTACTGGATCATGGACCCGGCGGCCGCCAAGGTGGCCGACCTGGGCTGGGAGGCCCTCGGGCGGCCGACCGAGGGGTGGACCGCGCTGGACGCCTGCGCGGCGCCCGGCGGCAAGAGCTTCCGGCTGCGCCGGCGCGGCGCGACCGTGACGGGGGTAGACCTCGATCCGCGCCGGCTGGAGCGGGTGCGCGAGGGGGCGAGCCGCCTCAAGATGACGATCTCCACGCAGTTCCACGACTGGCTGCGCGGGCCCTTGCCGGGGGGCTCCTCCTACGATCTGGTGCTGGTGGACGCCCCCTGCACAGGGCTTGGCACCTTGCGCCGCCACCCGGAGATCCGCTGGCGGCGTGTGCCCTCCGATCCGGCGGCGATGGCCCTGCGCCAGCGCCCGATCCTCGCCGCGGCCAGCGCCCACGTCGCGCCCGGCGGCGTGCTGGTCTACGCCGTCTGCTCGCCGGAGCCCGAAGAGGGGGAGGGCGTGGTGCAGGGGCTGGCCGGCTGGCAGGTGGAGCGCCGGTGGTCGAGCGCCCCGCCCGCCGGGGATGAAGACGCCTTCCAGGCCTTTGTGCTGCGCCGCGCCTGAGCGGCAGGGGTCCAGCGTGTCCAGCGCCACCGAGACGCCGATGATGCGGCAGTACCTGGAGCTCAAGGCCCAGGTGCCCGACGCCTTGCTGCTCTACCGCATGGGCGACTTCTACGAGCTCTTCTTCGACGACGCCCGCCGGGCCGCCGAGATCCTCGAGCTCACCCTGACCTCGCGCAACAAGGGTGATCCCGACCCGATCCCCATGGCCGGGGTGCCGCACCACGCGCTGGAGCCCTATTTGCAGCGGCTGCTGGAGGCCGGCGAGCGGGTCGCCATCGCCGAGCAGGCCGCCGCCGAGGGGGAAGGGGAGGGGAAGAAGCTCCTGGAGCGGCGCCTGAGCCGGGTGGTGACGCCGGGCATGCCCTGGGACGCCGGCGGCATCGAGGCCCGCGAGGCCTGCTTTCTGGCGGCGGTCTGCGGACGGGGGCCCGTCGGGCTCTGCTTTCTGGATGTCTCCACCGGGGAGCTGCGCCTCACCGAGGTGAGCGACGTGGCGGCGGCGGCGGCGGAGATCCTCCGCATAGAGGCCCGCGAGCTGATCCTGGGGCCCGGCCTCGCCGAAGAGCCCGAGCTGGTCGGCCTGCGCGCCGGCAAGGCCACGAGCAGCCCGGAGGCGGCCTGGTTTGAGGTCTTGGGCGGGGCCCGGCTGCTCAAGGAGACGCTGGGGCTGTTTGATCTCGAAGGGGTGGGCGCCTCGGCGCTGGGTCCGGCCCTCGGCGCTGCCGGCGCCGCCCTGCACTACGCCAAGGACACGGCCCGCCTCAGCCTCGCCTCGGTCCAGCGCATTCGGGTCTACGCCGTCGATCGCCAGATGGTGCTCGACGAGGCCACCCGCCGAAACCTCGAGCTGATGCGGCCTTTGCGGGGCTCGGGGCGCAAGGGCACGCTGCTGGGGCTGATCGACCGCACCCACACGGCCATGGGGGGGCGCCTGCTGCGGGAGTGGCTGGCCCGGCCGCTGGTCGACCTCGACGGCATCCTGCAGCGCCAGCGGGCGGTGAGCGCACTCCTCGACACCGGCCTGCGCCAGCGCCTGCGCGAGGCCTTGCGCGGGGTGGCCGATCTGGAGCGCATTGGCGGCAAGGCGGTGCAGGGCACGGCCAACGCCCGCGAGCTGGTGGCCTTGGCGGCCTCCTTGGAGGCCCTGCCCCGGCTGATCGAGGCCCTGTCGCCCCTGCCGGCCTTCGCGGGCCTGTTGCCGGTTGACCTCGCCCTGGACCTCGCGGGCGAGGTGCGCCGCTGGCTGGTCGACGAGCCGCCAGCCGCCTCCACCGAGGGGGGGCTCATCCGCGCCGGCGCCCTGCCCGAGCTCGACGAGCTGGTGGAGCTGTCTCGCGAGGGCAAAGGCGCCATCGCACGAATCGAGGAGCGGGAGCGCGCGGCGACGGGGATCAGCAGCCTCAAGATCCGCCACAACCGCATTATCGGCTACCACATCGAGGTCACCCAATCGAAGCTCGACCGGGTGCCGCCGGGTTGGCACCTGAAGCAGCAGCTCGCCACTGGCAGCCGCTACTACACGGCCGAGCTGAAGGAATTCGAAGAGAAGGTGCTGGGCGCCGACGGCAAGCGCAAGGCGCTGGAGTACGAGCTCTTTCGCGATGTGCGCGAGGCGGTGGCCAGCAACCTGAATCGGCTGCACCCACTGGCGGCCTTCCTCGCCTTTGTCGACGTGGTGGCGGCCTTCGCCGAGGTCTCGGTGAGCAGCCGCTGGGTGGCGCCCCAGGTCGATGGGTCTGCCGTGCTGGACATCCGCGCCGGGCGGCATCCGGTGGTGGAGGCCCTGGCCACGGCCGACCGCTTTGTACCGAATGATCTGCGCATGGACGATCACCGCCGCCTCGTGGTGCTCACCGGCCCCAACATGGCGGGCAAGAGCACCATCATGCGGCAGGTGGCGCTGATCGTGATCCTGGCGCAGATCGGCTGCTTCGTGCCGGCCGACGCGGCGCGGGTGGGCCTCGTCGATCGGGTCTTTGTTCGCGTGGGCGCCAGCGACGATCTGGCCCATGGCCGCAGCACCTTCATGGTCGAGATGAGCGAGACGGCC
>JBEIQK010000956.1:0-2270 GCA_040376505.1 Alphaproteobacteria bacterium
CCAGGCCCTCAGCCGCCCGGCCCAACTCGGGCAACAAGGGGCCGACGCCGCCCTGCGGGCCAGCCGCCACCTCGGACAATGGGCCCAGCGCGCCCGCGAGCGCATCTCCGCGCTGACCGCGCCCCGCCCCGGCGAAGAGACCGCCGCCCAGCGGCGCGCCCGGACGGAGCAGGAGCGCGAGGCCCGGCTCCAAGACTGGACCACGACCCGGCGCGAGGCCGATGAGCAACGTCGACAGGACCGCAGCTTTCGCGCGGCCCGCGCCCAGGCCCAGGAGGCCGAGGCCACCGCCCGCCGCAACCGGCGCGTCGGCCGCTTTGTCCCCCTCGATCCAAACCCGGCCCTGCCCCTCCGCGCCGCCACGGTCGACCCCAAAGCCCGCCTGCACGCCGCCCGCGCCGCCCTGCGCGCCTCGCTCGACCTCCCCGCCTTCCGCCCTCCCCTGCCCTTCTCCGCGGTGCTGCTCCCCTCGGCGCCGCCCGTCGAGGCCCCCGAGCTGCCCACACCCGCGCCGGAGGCCCTGCCTTCGCCCGAGCCCGTCGAGCCCGCGCCGCTCCCCGTGGAGGCGCCGCCCCTTGGCGAGCGCCTCGCCGCCTTCGCCGCCCGCTTCAAGCCGCGCCCCCGGCCCACCTGGGAGCAGCCCCACCAGACCGAAGACGGCGCCCTCGACCTGCGCGGGGCCCGCCTGGGCGAGCTCGACGCCAGCGGCCACGACCTGCGCCGCGCCCGCCTCGACGGCCTCGACCTCAGCGCGGTGCGCCTCAGCCGGGCCCAACTCGCCGGCGCCTCGCTGCACCGATCCCGCGCCGAGGGCGGCCAGCTCGACGAGATCGAGGCCGAGGGCGCGCAGATGGAGGGGGTTCGCCTGCGCAAGGCCTCGCTGGCCGGCGCCCGCCTGATGGGGGCCCGCCTCGTCGACGCCGATCTGCGCGAGGCCGACCTCTCCCGCGCCGATCTGACCGGCGCCGACCTCACCGGCGCCGACCTGCGCGGCGCCCGGCTCGACCGCACCTCGCTCTTCGGGGCCAACCTCACCGCCTGCCGCCTCGCCGACACGCCGCTGCCCGACACGGTCCTCGACAAGGCCCAGCTCGATCAGGCCGATCTGGCCGGCGTCGACTGGAGCAGCGCCAGCGTCGTCGAGGCCGACCTCTCGGGGGCCTTGGGGGTCTCCAACCGGGAGCGCGCCGACCTCGGCGCCCGCGGGGCCAAGGTCGGCGGCGTGGGCCTCGAGGAGCTGCTGGGCAAGCTGGCGCCCCGCCAACTCCGGGCGGCCCTGGCGGTGCTCGGGCTCGGCGCCGGGGCCTGGCTCCTCGCCCGCTACCTGGGCGCCCCCGACGCCAACCTCGCCCGGCGCGAGGCCGCCGCCGAGCAGCTCCGCGGCGCCGATCCCGCCGCGGCCAGCGAGGCCTTCTCGGCCCTGGCCAAAGAGGCCGCCCGCCTCGACGACAAGGTGGGCTACCTCACCGAGGCCGCCGAGCTGGCCGCCCTCGCCGGCCAGACCACCGTCGCCATCGCCCTGTACGAGACGGCCCTGGGCGAGGCCGGCGACGAGGGCATGCTGGGCGCCGGGGTGCGGGTCAAGCTGGCCACCTTTCACAGCGAGGCCGGCCGCTGGACCGAGGCCCGCTTTGTCATCGCCCCCTTGTTGCAGGCCGAGGGCCTGGGCGCCGATCTGCGCGCCCGCGCCGTGCTCCTCGTCGAGGCCGCCAACGAGGCCCTCGGCGTGGAGGCCGACGCCGAGCTGGCCACCCTCTACCAGTCCCTCGCCGGCCTGCCCGACGTCGAGGCCGATCTACGCCTCGCCACCGCCGAGCTGCGATCGGCCCGCGGCGACCACAGCGGGGCCCTGGCCGAGCTGGAGAAGGCCGCGCGGCTTGAGCTGGGCGAAGAGCAAGCCGCGCGCATCCTGGGCGCCAAGGCCCGCGTGCTCGGCCGCGCCGGCGATCTCGACGGGGCCGCCGCCGCCTACGAGGACCTGCTGACCCTCAGCCCGCCGCCCTCGGTCACCGCCCAGGCCGCCCTGCTCTCCCTGGCCGACGTGCGTGGCCGCCAGGGGCGCACCGAAGAGGCCGCCGCCGCCCTGGCCGCCCTGCTGGCCATCCCGGCCCTCGATGTGCAGGTGCATGGCCGGGTGCTCCTCCTCACCGGGCAGCAGGCCGAGAACGCCGGCGACATCGTCCTCGCCGCCGGTCGCTTTCGCGAGGCCCTGGGCCTGCCAGGCCTCGACCCCGAGACCCTCGACGAGGCCCGCCTCTCGTTGGCCCGGG
>JBEIQK010000005.1:0-32051 GCA_040376505.1 Alphaproteobacteria bacterium
AGCTCTCCGCCGGCGGGGTTGCGGGCGACGGCCAAGGCGGCGTCGAGCTGACCGGTGAGGCTGGCGTAGCGGGTGTTGCCCACCGCCGGCCAGTCGGCGAGGCAGCCGAAGTCGGCCTCGGTGGCCACGATGGGGGCGGGCGCAGGGTCCTCGGCGGCGGCCGGCCAGGCCAGGAGGAGGCCGAAGACAAACAGAGGGGCGCACATGAACACTCCCGGGGGGTCAGGTGGGCCAGGCCGCGCGGGCGGTGGCGTAGACGCGCAGGACATGCCGGCCCGCCGGGCTCTCCCGCCAGCGGCGCACATCCTCCTGCAAGACCGGCGGCAGCGCCTCGATCGGCGGCAAGGGCCAGGCGTACTCGGGCACGCAGAGCACCGGCGCAAAGAGGGCGGCGAAGGTGAGGTCGGCGGCGCTGAAGGCCGCGCCCGCGAGGTAGGGGCGCCCGTCGGCGAGCAGGCCGTTGACGAAGGCCACCTCGGCCTCCAAGGTGGCGCGGGAGCGGGCGGCGCCGGCCTCGTCGATGCGCATGCCCCGGCGCATCATCTTGGCGAGCAGGGGGTAAAGGAGCCAGAGCACCGCGGCCTCGAAGCGGGGCACGCCATGCTGCATCAGGGGGAGGGTCAGCCCGCGCCGCCCCAGCATGTGGTGGTAGGCGAAGCGGCGGGTGTGGGGCCCGACCGTGTCGTCAAAGCGGGCTTCCAAGGCCTCGGACTCGGCGTTGGGGAAGAAGCGCCGCCCTTGGGGGAGGCGGCGGTCGAGGTGGCGCAGGATGTCGGTGGAGTCGGAGAGCACCCCCTCGGCGGTGACCAGGGCTGGTGCTGTGCGCCGGCCGCCGGCCCGCCGGATGGCCGGGCCATGAAAGCCGGGGCCATGGGCCTCTTCTCGCCAGTCCACCTCGCTCAGGGTGAGCGCCCAGCGGGCTTTTTCGCAATAGTGCGACAGTCCGATCGTGATCAGTCGACAGGGCCCTTGGATGACACACCTCCGCATCTTCCGTTTGACAAGGTCGCTGGGAGCGCGCATCCTGAGGGGATGAATTTTCACCTCAAGCCCCCCCTCCTGTTGCCCTCTCTCATTTTGACAGCGCTCCTCGCCTGTGGCGGAGACAAGGGCGGCGGCGGCGATGAACCCGCGCCCGACCCCGCCGATGACAGCGGCGGCACCGACAGCGCGGAGCCCTGGGCCGGTGGCGTGCTCTTCGGCCTCGCCAACCTCGACGATGACGACGTCGACGGCCAGGCAGACTGGGACCAGATCGAGGTGGTCGCCGACGAAGACGATCTGGCCGCCTTCCTCGTGCCCGAGGGCCTTGATGGCCAGAGCCTGACCCTCGAAGGGGCGCTGGTGCGGGTCTGGCGCGACGGGGCCCTGCTCGCCGACGGCGGCGGCTCTTTCACCGTGGCCGCCGGCGAGACCCTGCAGATCGAGCTGGGCGCCCCCGCCGCCGCCGGCTTCCTGCGTTCGGAGAGCGCCGAGCTGCGCATCCTCGCCGCGCCGATGCTGGTCAACCACCACCTCTTGGAGGCCGAGGCCTCCTGGGCCGGCGCCGACAGCAGCACCGGCACCGCCGTGCCCGAGGCCTTCGGCGATGTGCTCGGCGACGCCGCCACCGACGTGCCGATCGGCCGCTACGAGTACGACATCTGGGTGCAAGACGAGGTCGAGCTGGTCACCACCAACCTCGACGATGATCGGCGCATCGACATCGTCATCGACTCGATCCGCAGCAATCACGGCCGGGGCCTCGACGACTTCGCCGAGGAGATGCTGGCCAAGGATGAGCTGGGCATCCGCACCTGGGGCGAGGGGCGGGCCACCTCCCAAGACAGCTTTGGCAACATGGAGTCCACCCCGCCGCTTTCGGTGGACGGCGTGGAGTACCCCTTCGGCCGCATCTACTACGGCAAATGGCAGACCGCGGCGGGCGCCGACGAGGTCACCGAGGACCTGCGCGAGGCCCTGGCCGCCCAGACCGTGCAGGCGCCGGTGGAGCTCAACGTGGGCTTCCTCTGCGTGGGGCATGTCGACGAGTTCATCACCTTCCTGCCCGACCCCGAGGCGCCGCGGGGCTTCTGGCTGGCGGTGGCCGACACCAGCCTCGGCCTCGCCTTCCTCGACAGCCAGGACCCGGCCCTGACCCCCACCCGCTACAAGCGCACCCACCACTACACCACCGTGGGCGAGATGCAGGGAGACGCGGCCCTGCGGGCCTACAACGAAGACCTGCAGCGCGACGGCATCGAGCCCGCCCTGGCGACGCTGCTCGCCGCCACGGGCCTTGACGAAGGCGATGTGCTGCGCCTGCCGGCCCTCTTTGAAGAGGTGGGCTGGTGCTATGGCACCGGCGTCTCGCTGATCCCCGGCACCATCAACATGGCGGTGCTGCCCCTGCCCGACGGCTCGGTGCATGTGATCATGGCCGACCCCTTCTGGCGCGAGGACAGCGCCGACATCGCCACCGACCCCTTTGTCGCCGAGATCGAGCGCCTGCTGCCCGACAGCCTCACCACCCACTGGGCCGACAACTGGTACACGCTGCACGCCATGATGGGCGAGGTCCACTGCGGCAGCAACATCCGTCGCCAGCCGGTCGCTGGCACCGGGGCCCTCGCCCTCTCGCTGCTGGAGTCCCGATGATCCCGCTCCTGTGGTTGGCAGCAGCCCTGGCCGCCGCACCGACGGCTGAGGTCCTCTCTGCCCGCGCCGCGCCGAGCTCGGTGACGCCGCGCGGCGATCTGCGCGCCTGGGCCCTGCAGGCCGACGCGGCGGCCCACGCGGCCGATCCAGCCCTGACGGCAATGGCCTGGTCGGCCGAGCCGGGGGTGACCCGCGCCGGCACCGCCCGCTTCAACCGCCCCGATCTGGAGAGCCCGGCTGCGGCGGGACCCCTCTTCGCCCGGCTGCTGCTGGCGGGCGAGGCCCCCGAGGTGCGGGCCGCCCTGGTCGAGGCGATCGCCCGAACCGGCGGCGACTGGGCGCCGGCGATGGTGCGCCTGCAGGCCGCCGAGGCCGACGCCTGGGTGCGGCTGTTCATCCTGGAGAGCGCCCGGCGGGCCCCCGAACGAGAGGCGCTGGTGCTGCTGCGTGGCGGAGTCGTCGATCCCGAAGCGCGGGTGCGGGCCGCGGCGGTGCGGGCCATCCCGGCGGTGCCGACGGCGGCGGCCGCGATGCCGCGCGAGGTGCTGGCGGCCCTGGGCGATCCGTCGGCCGAGGTTCGGGCCGGCGCCGCCCGCTCGGCCGGCTGGATGGGGCTCCAAGGGGCCAGCCAGGGGCTCTCGGCCCTGGTGAGCGACGCCGGGCCGGAGGTGCGCCTCGCCGCCCTGCGCGCCCTGGAGCGCCTGCACGGCGCGGGCGGGGCCCCCACCCAACGGGCCGCCCAGGCCCTCTCCGAAGATGTCGATCCCGGCGTGCGCCGCGCCGCGCTCTCCCTCCTCTCCGCCGGTTGAAGGGTGAAGCGGTCGCGGTTGGGGGCGGTCGCGCTGCTTGGCCTGGGCGCTTGTCAGCCGGCTCCCTCAAAGGAGCCCGCTGACCCCCTGGCCGAGCCAGCGGTGATCGGGCTCCTGGACGAGGGGGCCCGCAACCACCTGCTCCCCCAGTATGTGGCGCTCAACGCCGTGGCGCGGCGCCTCGTGGTCACCAGCAACGCCGGGCCCACGCTGGCGGTGGTCGATCTCGACGATGCGCGCCTCGAGGCGATCTGGCCGCTGGCCGATGAGGGCGCGGTCCACGCCCGCGGGGTCGCCCTCGACGAGGCCGGCGTGGCCTGGGTGATCTCCAGCGAGGAGCCCTCGGTGCAGCGGGTCGACGCCGCGGGCGGGGTGGCCCTCGACCTCGGCCAGCAGGCGGCCTTCGTGGTGGTGGAGCGGCCGGGCGGCGGGGCGGTGGTCGGCGCCACGGTCGACGGGGTGGACACCCTGCTCAGCCTGAGCCCCAGCGGCGCGCTGGAGGCCAGCCTGCCGATCGAGGGCCTGCTCGCGGGCCTCGCGATGGGCCAGGGCGGCCTGCTCCTCACCCTCGGCGGATCGGGCGACCGGCGCACGGCGGTGATCGGCCGCTCGCCCTTCACCTTCGAGGAGTCCTGGCGCTGCGAGAGCGAGGCGGGCATCCCCCTGCAGCAGCGCCTCGGCCACCTGACCGATCTCGGCGACGGCGGCTTTGCGGCGACCTGGGAGGACGAGATCCTGGTCGCCGACTGCCCGATCGAGGGCGGCCTGGGCGTCTGGGCCCAGCGGGCCGAGGGCACCGAGAACAAGGTGGCGCTGCCCTGGGGCGACGGCCTGTTGGTGCTCGATCGCATCGCCACCGGCGAGCCGCGGGCGCCGGTCTTTGGGGTCGCCCGGGCCTACGATCGCGCCCTCGCCCCGATCGACGGCGGCTGGCGCAGCGGCCAGAACACCGGCTCGGCGGTGGTCGACCCGGTGAGCGGCCTGGTCTGGCTCAGCTCGGAGGGCACCAGCGAGCTTTGGGCGGTGGAGCCCGAAGAGGGGCAGCGGGCCGCCACGATCGAGACGGGCATCCACCTGGAGAGCCTGCGGCCCAGCGTCGACGGCAAGAGGGTTTGGTTCACCGGCCGACTGTCCAACCTGGTCGGGCGCTATGAGGCCGACAGCGGCGCCCTCGTCACCGTCGCCGAGGAGGTGCTCTGGCCGGTGGCGCCCACCCTGCTCAACGGCCGCCTCTTCGTCTTCGCGCACCTCGACGCCACCCTCGTCGAGCTGGACCCTGAGAGCCTGCGGCCGATCCAGTCCTTTCCCCTGGCCGAGCCCACCGGCGCCCTCACCTTCTCGGACATGGCGGCCTCGCCCGAGCGCGGCACCCTCTTTGTCGCCGAGGCCGAGAGCAACACGCTCTACGAGGTGGACCCCGACACGGGCGCGGTGATCGGCCAGTGGCCCCTGGCCGGCGGCGCCATCCCCGACCCCGACCTGCCTGGCCGCGCCGAGCTGCGTCTGGTCGAGGGCGGGGCCCTGGTGGTGCGCAACAACGACGGCTGGATGAGCCGCGTCGCCTTCGACGCCCCCGAGCTCGTCGCCGAGGGCCTGATCGAGGCCCGGGTGCTCTATGACGGCCAGGACATCCCGCGGCTCGAGCGGCTCTCCGCCGAGGTGATCGACGGGGCCTTCTTCTTCGGCGGTCGCGCCTTTGACGCGGCCACCTTGGAGCGCTGGCCCGAGCGCGACGTCGCGGTGGAGCAGGTGGTGGCGGCCTTGGGCGGCGGCGGCTGGATGGGCTGGCGCCTCCAGGGGGAGGCCAGCGAGCTGGTGCGCTACAACAGCGTCGGCGACGAGATCGCCACCTTGTCCTGCGCGCTCTCTGCCAGCTCGGGGCCGATGATGCGCCTCGCCGAGGCCGCGCCGGCCCGGCTCTACGCCATCGACCTCGCCCGGGTTGAGCTGCAGGTCCTGCCGGTGGAGGGCCTGCTGCGCGCCACCCGCTGAGGGCCCTTCAGGGCAGCAGCTCGCCGGCGACGGCGCTGCCGGCCCGCACAAAGAGGGCGGGGCTGCCCAGGGGGGCGCTGACCGTGTGGGTGGAGCCGCCGGTGAGGGCCTCGCCGGTGGGCACCCGAAGCCAGTCGCCGGCCGGCAGGTAGACGGAGACGGTGGTGGCGCCTTCCACGAGCACGGGCGCAAAGAGCACGTCGCTGCCGAGCATCACGAGGCCCTGGGCCGCCCAGGCCTCGGCCGCGTCGGGCTCCAGGTAGAGGGGGTGCCGCATCAGCGGCAGACCGGTGGCGGCGGCCTCCTCCATCAAGCGGGCGCGCTCGGAGGCCAGGGCGAGGAAGGTGGCGCTGGCCTGGGCGAAGGCGGCGAGGGTGGCGGCGTCGGCGTCGGACTGCCAGTTGTCCTCGGGCTGGTTGGTGTTGTGCATGCGGAAGAGCGGGCTCACCGCCGACAGCTCAAACCAGCGCAGCAGCAGCTCTTCGCTGCGGGTGATGCCCAGGGCGGCGACGGAGAGGTAGCCGCCGGTGTCGGCGTGCTGCAGGGCGTAGCCGGAGAGCCCGGAGGTCACGAGCGCCGGGGGCACGGTGGCGAAGCCGTCGTAGGCGTCCCAGGTGACGAGCTGGTCGCCCAGCCAGAAGGCGCGGGCCTCGCCGGGGGAGAAGGCATCGCCGCTGCGGTGGAAGAACAGGCCGTCTTCCCAGGCGCCGGCGGCCTCGGCGGCCTCGCGCACCAGGGCGGCCCAGCGGCGTGGGTAGGTGTTGTGAAAGAGGGCCGGGTCTTCGCCGCTGGCGAGCTGCACGCCTTCGAAGGGCAGCCCTTCGGCGAAGTCGGCCATCCAGCCCTCCACGCCGGTGGCGAGCACATCGGCCATGGCGCTGCTCATCAGCGCTGCGGCCTCGGGGTTGCTGAGGTCGAGGATGCCGGCGAAGAAGCCGCTCTGGTCGATGAGGTAGGGGCTGCCGTCGTCCTGGGTGACCAGCAGGCCGGCGGCCAGGGCCTCGGCGTAGAGGTTGCGGGTGACGCCGGGCTGGGTGGCGGCGTCGGTCACATAGGGGTTGAGGTAGACGAGCACCCGACGGTCGTCGGCGCGCAGCTCGGCCACGAGGTCTTCCCAGTCGGGGTAGCGGGTGCGGTCGACCACCCAGTTCCACCAGATGCGATCGCCGAAGCTGGTCTCGCGCAGGCCGCACCAGTCCTCGATCCAGACGGCCGACACGGGCACGCCCGCGTCGACATAGGCGGCGAGCCGCTCGCGGACGGCCTCGGAGCCGCCGCCGATGCGCACGATGGGGCCTCGCTGGCTCCATTCGGGCAGGGGCGCCATCCGGCCGGTGACGGCGGTGAGGGCCTCGACGAGGGCGGCGGGGTCTTCGCCGGCGAAGAGGTCGAGGGTGAGGCTGGACTGCCAGGTCGACAGCGTGGTCTGTTCGGGCTCGGTGAGGTCGAAGACGGTGTAGGCGCTGGCGTGGCTGAGCCAGCCGTAGCCGGCCGTAGACAAGGCCCAGGGCACGCAGGTGTAGGTGGTGAGCGCGTCTCCAGCGGGGTTGCCCACCCCGGCGCCGAGCGCGCTGCTCAGCGGCTCCAGGCCGCGGCCGATGCCCTGCTCCTGGCACCAGATCGGCACGGCCTGGCCCTTCAGGTCGAGGTGGTTGTACTGGGCGCCAAAGCCGGTCACGCGCTCGTCTTCAGGGGCGTCGCTGGTGAGCTGGATGCGGTTGATCTCGGGCGCGCCGTCGAGCTCCAGGCTGAAGCGCAGGGTCTCTTCGTTTACGCGCTCGATCTGCAGCTCCACCTGGGCGCCGCAGTCGCCGAGCTCGGCGGTGAGCACGGCGCCGTCGCCCTCTTCGACGAGGGCGCTGCCGGTGAGGCCGGCGCAGCGCGACAGGGTGGTGTCGTCAAAGGTGAAGCTGCCGCGGGCGGCCTCGACGGTGGGGCTGCCCTCGCCGGCTTCGAGCCAGCCGGCTTCGCCTTGAAAGAGGGGGGTGCCCGCGTGGGTGATCTGCAGGCGGTCTCCCTCGCAGTCGATCGAGAAGGGCGGCAGGTCGAGGGCGCAGGGGGCGGCCTTGCCCTTGCAGGCGAGGAGGGGCAGCAGGGCGAGGGCTCTCAAGGGGCCTCCGGGTAGCCGGGTGGTGTGGCGAGGAGGAGCAGGTCGCGCGGGCTGTCGACCCGGTGACAGAAGCGGCCGAGGGTGACGGCGTAGCCTGCTTCGGCGAGGAAGAGGGCCTTGTCGAGCACCAGCCACAGCTCCAAGGGGCGGCGAAAGGGGGCCGCGAAGAGGCCCAGCGCCCGGCTCTGGCGCACCCAGACCTCGGCCTCGGCGAGGAGGGCCTCGGTGTCGGGGCCCGCGTCGGGGACCGGCCGGCGGGCTCGCACGGCGGCGAGGAAGTCGGCGAAGCTGCCGGTCAGGGCCGAGGGGGGCAGGTGGCCGACCGGCGTGTAGCGGTCGAGGCCGCTGTGGCGGCGCAGGAGGAGGTCGAGGGCCTTGCGGTAGCGCAGCTCGGCGCGGCGCAGGCGGCGGACCCGGGCGCTGGCCACCACCTCTTCGGTGCTGGGCAGGCGCAGATCGTCGCGGTGCAGCGCCAGATCGAGGGCGCGTCCGGCCTCGGAGAGGGGGGTGAAGGTGAGGGCCTCGCTGTTGTGGTAGCAGCAGGGGGCCAGGGCCACCGGGGCCAGGCGCGCGCGGGCCCGGCGCAGGGCGGCGTCGCCGAGGCGCCCGCAGGCGTGCAGGCCGACGATGGCGGCCTCATCGGGCAGGGCGTCGAGGGGGTCGCAGAGCACATCGGCGGCGACGAAGCGCTGGGGCAGGTCGCCGGCCAGGATGGCGCCAGCGTCGCAGAGGGATGGATCGCGCTCCACCGAGCAGATCGGCCGGCCGGTTCGCCGGTGCAGCGAGCGGCCGAGGTGGCCTTTGCCGGCGCACCACTCCACGAAAATGGCGCTGCGGCCAAGGCGGGCGGCGGCGCGATCGGCGTAGGGCTCGATCTGCGACCACTTGCGCAGGGGCACGCCCTCGGGGCTCGACGTGGCGCTGGGGGGCGGCGGCCCGTCGAGGAAGGGCAGGTCCATGGCCTGGGCGGCGGCGCGCAGGTCTACCAGAAGGGGCGGACAGCCGGCGAGCACGGTAGGATCGGCCTCTCCGGCCTCCACCGCCGCTTCAGACAGGGCCCGCGCCCAGGCGGCTTCGGCGGGGGCCGCGGCCTCCCAGGCGACCGTGTGGGTCACAAAGGGCCGGGCCGACCACAGGGGCCGGTGGGCGCGGAGGTGCTGCGTCAGGGCCTGGAGCGTCGCCGCGAGGTCGATGACCTCTTCTCGCTGGCCCGGAAGATGTGAGAGGAGGGCTGCGGCCATGCGGCCCTGGTAGCCAGGGTCGCGGGCCTTGTCCGCTGGCGAGGGCCGCGGGGGTGCCTGCCTGCCCCTGGATAGCGCCGCGGGGCGGGCGTCGAAAGCGCTTTGTTCTGGAAGTCACCGTTTCGGATTGGGTGGGCAATCAGAGCTGGGTGCTGGCATACCAGCAGAGCGCGGTGGTCAGCGCGACCGACACGGCGATCTGGTACAGGCTGCTCATGGGGAGACCTCTTCCCCAGGAGACGGATGGGCGGGGCCGGGCCTGTAGCCCTGTGGGCCCTACAGGCGCATCCGCTGCTGGTAGCCGGCGATGTCGACGAGCAGGATGTCGAGATCGTCCTCGCTCAGGCTCTCGGCGGCGATGGACAGTGCGCGATCGATGAGATCCATCACTGCCCGCTCCAGCAGGATGCGGCGCTCGGCCTCGGGGCGGCGGCGGAGGTTCTTCAGGATCACCTCGGCGTCGAAGCTGCCCTGGGGCGTGGCCTCGACCCCGTGGAGGAGGGCGCCAAAGCTCATGGGCGCGCCGTCAAAGAGGAGCTGGATGGAGATGCCGCCGGTGCCGGGGCCGTTGGCTTTTTCGAGGGCGCGGGAGACCCGCATCAGCACCTGAGCGGCCACGCCCAGCTTGTGACGGGCCTCGTGGTCTTCGAGGCGGGGGCCGGAGAAGGTGAAGGCGACCACGCGCTCATTGGGGTTGATGCGCATGTCTTCGACGCTGCCCATCTCGATGATGTCCGACAGCGTTTCATCGGCGGCACCGGCAGCGCCGAAGCGCTCGCCCAGATCGATCTTGTCGAGGTTGTGCTGCTCGGTGACGAACTCGCCAAAGCCCAGGCCCCGGTTGCGGTCGTAGTCGTCAAACATCGCCAGCTCATCGCTGTCGATGTCGACCCCGCGCGGGCCGCGGGGGACCCGGGCGAGGGGCGGCACCTCCTCGTCGGCCTCGGGATCGAGGGGCGGCACCACGCTGTCGCTCACCCAGGCGGCGTCGATCTCATCCTGGGGCGGGCCCACGGGGGGCGGCTCGGGCGGATCGAGGGGGGAGTCGACGGGAGGCCGCAGCTCGGCGATCGGCGCGGGCGGGGCGCTGTCGAGGGGCGGGATGCTGGAGTGCGGGTCGCCAAAGTCGCCGGCGTCGTCGATCCAGGAGGCCTGAACGGGCGGCGGCTCGGGCACGGGCAGGGGGTGGGCGTCTTCGATCGGCGCGTCGGTAGGCTCGTCGTCGACGTTGAAGAGGTCTTCGACGTCGTAGCTGTCGGGCTCGACCGGACGCGGCGGGTTCATGCGCGGCTCGAAGCGCACCCGCTGGTCGGAGACGAGCGCGCCGATCTCCAGCAGCGAGCGCACGGCGAGCGCGGTGGGGCCCTGCTCGTAGGGGCTGAAGACGTAGAGCTCTTCGAGGGTGATCGCCGGATCGCAGAGGTCGAGGACGCGGGCCTCGTTCTGGCGGCGGGGCATGGTGAGCCCGGGTCGCACCGTGATGTTGCCCGCGGCGATCAGCGGGGAGACGAGGCTGCGCACCTCGACCAGCTCATCGAGCAGGACGAAGGGATCGTGGCCAATCTGCACATTGTCGACGAAGATGGCGTCGAGGGGCTCAAAGGCGAAGGACTCGCCTACCTGCAGGAACTCCAGCAGGTTTTGGCGAAAGCGCTCTTCCAAGACGCTGAGCAGCAGGGCGTCGGGCACGTGGCCGATCAGCACGTCTTCCATGCGCGCGCCCTTCTCGATCGAGCGCATGAAGTTGTTGGCCACCCGATCGGTGAGCGCCCCGTTGTTGAGCAGACGCCGCACCACCCAGATGCCGTCGTCGGGCCCGTGGGCGGCGAGGATGGCGCCCTGCATCGTGTAGACGCGGTGCCGCTCGGCGCCGACCACCTTGAGGCAGCCCGTACGCCCGCGCACCAGGATGTCCCGCAGCGCGTCTGCGGGATCCTGATGGTCGGTATGCAGCGACATGCCCACGGTCATTCGGACAAGGGCTCCAGCGGCCGGGCCAGGAGGGCACGACGCAGCGGGGTCAGGCTCGGCGTTGGCCCACGCGGGCCGAGAGAGCGGTCGACTCTCGCTAGCATGGTAACGGGCCGCTCAACAGGGGGTCAACGCCCTGTCTGCGATGGTGCAGAGAGCAGTTGGATCGCAATGTCGCGCTGCAGATCGGGCGGAATGAGGCCTGGAGACGGCATAAACGACGACTCCACCGGCTCCACACGCACGTCAGGTTGAATGCCAGATCCCGACCACGACCGTCCGCTGGGGCCGCGCAGCGCGGTGTCGGCGAGGCGAAGCACAAGATCGTTGCCCAGTGGATGCAGGCTGGTGATCGCCGCCCGACCGGCGGTGGCGGTGCCGACCATCCGGGCCCGCCGGTGGTCGAGCAGGGCCATCACCAGCGCCTCGGCGGGGCCGGCGGTGACCCGATCGGCGAGGATCAGCACGGGGCCGCTCCAGGCGGGGGTGGCGCCCGTGTAAAGGGGGTGGGCGAGGCCATCGGGCAGCATCTTCTGCACCACCAGCGAGCCGCTCGGCAGAAAGGCGCCGGCCACCGCTACGGCCTCTTCGAGCATGCCGCTGTAGGTGCCGCGCAGATCGAGGATCAGCCCCTTGGCTTCGCCGAGGCCCGCGATCACCTTGCGCAGGGCCTCGGCGGTGCCGGTGCCCAACTGGGCGATCCGAACGGTGGGCGTGAGGGACCCGCTGCCGGGGACCTGCCAGGCGCCGCTCACCTTGTGGCGCTGGCGATCGACCTGGATCCGCCGAAGATCGGCTCCCTGGCGGCGCACATCGAGGGCCACCTTGGCGGTGGTGGCCTGGGCGACCAGATCGAGCATCGCGCTCTGATCGAGGCCGGTCAGCGGCCGACCGTTCAGGCCGACGATGAAGTCGCCCTGGGCGAGGCCGGCGCGCTGGCCGGGGCCGCCGGGGAAGACGTCGGTGAGCACCAGCCCGCGCAGGGGCACCACGGCGAATTCGACGCCGATGCCCACCCGCTCGCCCCGCTCGGCGATGGCCTCCCGTTCGGCGGCCTCGGCGGTGAGCACGGCGTTGCCGGTGGTGCCGAGCCGGCGGTCGAGGTAGGCGGTCATGCCGTCGAGGGCGGCGCGGTAGAGGGCGTCGTCGTCGATCTGGTCGCCCAACTGCCGCTCAACCAGGGTGACCGCGCGATCAAGGGTGGAGGCGTCATCAGCCCGGGCCTGGAGCGCCGCGGCGAAGAGCAGGAGCAGAGCCATGTTCACCCACGGGTGGCTGGCGGGTGTTGCCTAAAAGGAGCCGCGGCTGTGGTACCCAACGGTGCTCAAGGGCTGCTGGGGGGCGGCCGGGCCGATGGCGTCGAGCAGGGCCTGGTCTTGCAGGGCCAGCGTGAGGTCGGTGGCGCGGGCCTCGGCCTCAGACGCGGCGAGGTGTCGATCGGCGGCGAAGAGCAGGCTCAGCAGGAGCAGGGCGGCGTAGGCGAACACCGCCCCCATCGGCAGGCGCTGCTCGCGCTTCCACAGGGGGGCGGGGCGCGGGGCCTCGGTGGCCGCCTCGACGGCGTCCAACTCGGCGGCGAGCCGGGCGTCCATGCCGCTCCAGTTGGGGGCCGACACCGCCGAGGTGGCCGGGCTCAGCGCCCGAAGCTGCGCCTGCTGGTTGGAGAGGCGCTCGGCCTGGGCCACACAGCGCTCGCAGCCTCCGACATGGGCTTCGAGCTGCTCGGCCTCGCCGCGGGCGAGCTCACCGTCCAACCAGGGCACCATCCGCTCGCGAGCGGTCAGACAGTCCATACCTTTCACCGGGCCGAAGGGGTTGGGGAGGCCACCAGGGCCTCCCAGGGGGCCGCGCGGCGGTCGGGCTGTGTATCCCGACTCCGCGCGCCTGTGGGCCCCAGGAACCCCCGGGGCGGCTTCCCCTTCCCGCCTTCAGCCCGTGACCGCCGGCGCGTCGCCCACCAGCTCCAGGAGGCGGCCGCGGGCCCGGGAGAGGCGCGACATCACGGTGCCGAGCTTGATGTCGAGCGCGTCGGCGATCTCGTTGTAGCTGAGGTCGGAGTAGTAGCGCAGGAGGAGGATCTCCTGGTGATCGGGGGTGAGCTGCTCGATGGTGGCCATCAGCACCTCGCGGCGCTGGCCGTTCATCATCTGTTCAACCTGGTCGCCGCCGGTCAGCTCGGACATGGGGTTGGCGTCGAGGATGGCGCCGCGGCGGCGCTTGTCGCGCACGAGGTTGAAGCAGAGGTTGCTGGTGACCCGAAAGAGCCAGGCCTTCTCGCGAAAGTCGACGTCGAAGAAGCGCGCCTCGCGGATGCCGCGGATGAAGACCTCTTGCACGATGTCGTGCGCCTCTTCGGGGTCTTTGACGATCGACACCGCGTGGTAGAACAGCCGATCGCGGTACTTGCGAACCGTCATCTCCATCGCCAGCCGGCGGTTCTTCTGGGCGAGCTCCTTGATGTCGCTCTCGCTCCAGCGGTCTGCCTGATGGGGGTCGACGAGGCGAAGGTTGGCCTGCATGGCGGTGTCCTCAGAGGGTGGCCGGCGCGGGGGGTAGCCAGGAGTCGGACACGTGAGCGCGTGACCGTGTTCCTTTGCTATGCACGAAGTTTCCGTCGCAAAGAGGGAAGGAAGCTGCGTGCAAGGAGATGACGCCACGGGAGGGCGCGGCATTTGGCAGCCCCCTCAACCCGGCGCTCCTTGCCTCGTCAAGAGCGCCGGGCAGGGGATCGGCGACGGGCGTGACTCCTCTTCGGGGGTGGACGAATTCCCGCCGGGCCGCGGTTCGTTCCACGGTGCCGGGTGTTACCTTGACCGGGCTGGAGCGCGCAGGCTCCGGGGGGCTCAGGGCCTCACCGGGTGGATGTTCCCCGCCGCTGTGCGCTCATGTGGAAGTGGAGGGGTCGGCTGGCCCCGTGGAGATGCGGACATGGAAGTGCGGGAGCTGGTGCTGGAGATCGTCAAGGCCCTGGTGGATCACCCCGAGCAGGTCGAGTGCACCGAGGTGGAGGGGGCCCACTCCTGCGTGGTCGAGCTCAAGGTGGCGCGCGAAGACGTGGGCAAGGTCATCGGCAAAAAGGGCGTTCACGCCGACGCCATCCGCCGGATCGTTCACGCCATCGGCGGCAAAAAGAAGAAGCGCTACATCCTGGAGATCGTCGAGGAGCGCGCCGAGTAGCGGCTCCCCGACGGGTGGGCCTCAGGGGGCGCTGCGGCCGGTGAGGCCGGGGATGTGGACCCCGCGCTCCCGGGCGACCTCGACGGCCAGCGGGTAGCCGGCGTCGGCGTGGCGGAGCACCCCCATGGCGGGATCGCTGTGCAGCACCCGATCGATGCGGCGGGCAGCGGCGTCGGTGCCGTCGGCGACGATGACCTGGCCGGCGTGGAGGCTGTAGCCCATGCCCACGCCGCCGCCGTGGTGGAAGCTCACCCAGGAGGCGCCGTTGACCGCGTTGATGAGCGCGTTGAGGATGGGCCAGTCGGCGACCGCGTCGGAGCCGTCGGCCATGGCCTCGGTCTCGCGGTTGGGGCTGGCGACGCTGCCGCAGTCGAGGTGATCGCGGCCGATCACGATGGGGGCGCTCACCTTGCCGGTGCGGACGAGCTCGTTGAACAGCAGGCCGGCCTTGTGGCGCTGGCCGTAGCCGAGCCAGCAGATGCGGGCGGGCAGGCCTTGAAAGCGCACCTTCTCGCCGGCCATCAGCAGCCAGCGCTGCAGCCCGGCGTCTTCAGGGAAGAGCTCGCGCAGGGCGGCGTCGGTGGTGTAGATGTCTTGCGGATCGCCGGAGAGGGCCACCCAGCGAAAGGGGCCCTTGCCCTCGCAAAAGAGGGGCCGGATGTAGGCCGGCACGAAGCCGGGGAAGTCAAAGGCGTCGGTGACGCCGGCCTGCTGGGCGCCGGCGCGCAGGTTGTTGCCGTAGTCGAAGGTGTGGGCGCCGGCCTTCTGCAGGGCCAGCATGGCGCGGACATGGTCGGCCATGGTGGCGTACGAAGCGGCGATGTAGGCGGCGGGGTCGGCGACGCGCAGGGCGAGGGCCTCATCGAGGCTCATGCCGCGGGGGACATAGCCCTGGAGCGGATCGTGGGCCGAGGTCTGGTCGGTGAGCAGGTCGGGGACCACGCCGCGGGCGAGCAGGCCTTCGAGGCCGTCGGCGGCGTTCATGACGACGCCGATGCTGCGGGGCAGGCCACGCTCCTGGTGGTAGCGGCAGCGGGCGATGGCCGTGTCGAGGTCGGGGGCCAACTCGTCCAAGTAGGCGGTCTCGATGCGGCGGGCGACCCGGGTGGGATCGACGTCGAAGGCGAGGCAGACGCCGTTGTTGAAGGTGGCGGCGAGCGGCTGGGCGCCCCCCATGCCGCCGAGCCCGCCGGTGACCACGAGGCGGCCGGTGAGATCGCCGCCGAAGTGGGTGAGCGCGGCGGCGGCGAAGGTCTCGTAGGTGCCCTGCAGGATGCCCTGGGTGCCGATGTAGATCCACGAGCCGGCCGTCATCTGGCCGTACATCATCAGGCCCTTGCGCTCCAGCTCGCGGAAGTGCTCCCAGGTGGCCCACTTGCCGACGAGGTTGCTGTTGGCGATGAGCACGCGGGGGGCGTCTTCGTGGGAGCGCAGCACGCCGACAGGCTTGCCGGACTGCACGAGGAGGGTCTCGTCGTCGCGCAGATCGCGCAGGGCGGCCACGATGCGATCGAAGGAGGGCCAGTCGCGGGCGGCCTTGCCGTTGCCGCCGTAGACGACGAGGTCTTCGGGGCGCTCGGCCACGTCGGGGTCGAGGTTGTTCATCAACATGCGCAGGGCGGCTTCTTGCACCCAACCGCGGCAGCTCAGCTCGGGGCCCCGGGGGGCTTTTGTGACTCGTCCCATGGCTCGCTCTCCTCGAGACCGCGCGGTGGCGGTGGCGGTGGCCGCGGGCTTAGCCCGGCGCCGGGCGGACCCCAAGCCGGTGCCTCCCTCAGCCGAGCGCCCACTGGGCCCAGAGCGCGGCCTCGGCGGCGGCCGACCACAGGCCCACGCGCAGGGCCAGGGCGGCGGCGGCGGGGCGGTCGGTGTGCCAGCCCAGGGCGGCGGCGAAGGCCACCAGGGGCGAAAACAGCAGGCAGCCCAGGGCCAGCCGGAGGGTCTCGCCGCGGGAGAGGGCGTCGGCGGGGCCCTTGAGGCCGAGGACGGCCCGGCGTTGGGCGGCGCTGGGCCGGGGGCGCTCCCCGGCGCGAACCCGGGCGGCGGCCTCGGCGCGCTCGGCCTCATTGAGCCAGGCATCGCTGAAGAGCAAGGCCACCGCGCGATCTTCGCCCTGGGGCGCGAAGGCGCAGTCGGGGCAAGGGTCGAGGGCGCCGGGCTTCTCGGCCCCGCAGCGGTGGCAGATGGCCTTGTTGAGCTCGCTCACGAGGCCCCGCGGGCGCGGCGGTTCTGGGTCGACAGCGGCGGCGGGCCCAGGCGCTGGGGTGCGGGAACCACGGCGCGGTCGCCATCTTCGCAGACCCGCAGCACCTGCTCGATCGGGGACGACTCGCCCAGCACCGCGGCCTCGACCCAGGGGTCCTCGTCTTCGAGCCAGAGGATGTCGGCGCCGAGGAGGTGCACCTGACCGGCGATGGCGATGCGCCGCACCATCCGCTCGCCCAGGCGCCGCACGGGCAGCTCGTCGGCGAGGAGGGTCGGGGCGCCGCCGGCGCCGAGGGCCACGCGCAAGGTTGGGCCCCCGGGGCCGAGGGCCCCGCAAAAGGCGCGGTAGCGATCGAAGTGATCGGTGCTGAAGGCCGCGGCGAGGGCGGCGGGCGCGGGGTCCCAGGTGGGTTGGGCGCGCAAAAAGCGGGGCCGCAGGCTCACCAGGAAGGGCTCCACCCAGGGCGGGCGCTCGGGGCCGCGCACCGGCACCTCCACCCCGCCCAGGCGCAAGGGGGGCATCGAGAGCGACAGGGCGGTGAAAGCCCGGTTGAAGAGGGCGCCCACCGTGAGGAGGAGCGGGCCGCCCTCGGCCAGGGCGCTGAGCAGCTGCGGATCGCGGGCGAAGTCGACCCGGAGCTGGGCCCGTTGCACGGGATCGAGGGCGAGGTGCAGGCGGACCTGGATGGCCCGCTCGGTGGCGTCGTCGACGTGGTGCCGGGGGTTGGCGGGCTGGGCCCAGACGGCCTCGTCGGGGAGCGGATCGCCGTGGGTGAGCACCTCTTCGGCGGGCCCGCAGAGCCCCCAGCGGCGAAGGAGGGGCTGCAGGCGGGCCGGGTCGAGGGCAGCCCAGACCAGCTCGATGCCGTCTCCAAGGGCGCTCACGGCGGGGCCTGGGGTGGCGACGCGCACGACGCGGCCCAGGTCGGGGAGCTGGAGCTGGGCGAGGTCGCGGAGGCCGCTGACCTCGACCTGGGTGAGGTACATCGGGTGCCTGCGGGGGAAGGAGGCTCAACCTTCTAATGAGCCGATCCGTACTCTGCACAAGGAGGGGCAAAGGCCATGGGTGGGCTGGACGAGGTGATGGGCTCTAACGGCGCCCTGGATGTGGTCGGGCATCTCCACGAGGTCTCGGCGGGGGCCTACCCGCTGGAGATCGAGATCGGCGGTGCGCGGGTGCGGGCCTGGTTGGCGCCGCCGACGGCCGACCGCCGCAGCGTGGGCGTTTGGGTGAACCAGCCGGGCGATCCGCCGCCGGCGCCGCTCTGCGCGGTGGTGCGGGTCTCCTATGTGATCGACGGCCGGCCCTTCGGTTTTCTGTCCACGGTCATCGGCCGGCTCGATGCGACGCGCTGGGTGCTGGCGGTGCCGCGCTCCCTGGATCGGGGAGACCGCCGCGGCACGCGCCGGGTGCCGATCTCCGAGGAGGACGGCCTGCGCCTGCGCATCGATCTGGGCCTGGACGAGCCCGTGGTGGTCTGTCCGCGCGACCTCTCCTGCGGTGGCCTTTCGTTCAGCCTGCCGGCCGCCCTGGCGCCGGTAGAAGGCACCGCCCTGCCGCTCCGGCTGCTCCTTGGCGGTGCCTCCTCGATCCCCCTGCTGGTGGCGGTGGCCAACGTGCGGGCCGATCCGGGCTCGCCCGAGGGCGTGGTGGTCGGCTGCCGGATCATCGGCGCCTCGGCCTTCGATCAGGCGGCCTTGGCGCGGGTCATCGTCGACCTGGGCCGCCTGGGGGCGGAGGTGGCTTGACCGGCGCCTTGCTGGCCAGCGCGCCGCTCGACCTATAGGTGCCCGCCCATGCCAAAGGTCGTCCTCCTGGGGCCCCAGCGCCTCGCTCCCACCATCGGCGAAAAGGTCCAGCAGTTGGGCCTGGTCGGGCCGGTGGCCCTCATCACTGCCGGCTGGCAGGAGCGCGAAGGCGAGGACGAGGAGCTCAAGGCGGCCCTCGGCCTGCCGGCGGTCAACCTGCGCCTCTACGAGCGCTGGGAGGACGTGCGGCAGCGCGATCCGGCCTACTTCGAGGCCCACCGCAAGCGGCAAGACCGCCTGCGCCAGCTCCAGGAGCTCTACCGCTTTCGGCTGCAGTACCTGATGGAGATGACCCTCGATCTGCTCGGCCGCAAGGGCGACATCGAGCTGCTGGAGCCCGAGCGGCAAGAAGCGGTGGCGGCCCTGCGTGCCTTGGACGACCATCACCTCGCGCGGGTGACCGACGAGAACCGCCGCTTCGAGGGCGAGGTCAAGCCGGCCGAGCGCCCGGCGATCGCGCGCCACCGCGGTGAGGTGCGGTCGATCCTCGAAGATGCCGAAGCGGTCGCCATCGCCGGCGGGCACGTCGCCATCCTGCAAAACCGCCTTCGGCTCTTCGATGTGGGCGCCATGCTGCGGCGGCGCCATGTGCTGGCCTGGTCGGGGGGTGCGATGTGCCTGACCGATCGGGTGGTGCTCTTTCACGACTTTACGGCCGATGGGCCCGGCAACCCCGAGGTCATGGACCGCGGCGAGCGCCTGGTGCGGGGCGTGGTGGTGATGCCCCACGCCCGCCATCGGGTCGACCTCCACAATCGCGCGCGCATGAGCCTGCTGGCGCGTCGCTTTCACCCTGCGCGGGTGGTGCCGATGGATGAGCGCCAGGACTTCACCTGGGATGGCGAGACGGTGCTGCCGGGCGAGGGCTTCCGCCGTCTCTCGCGGGCGGGCGATGTGATCGAGGAGGCGGCGCCATGAGCCTCGCGATCTCTGCGCTGCTGCGCAAGCGCCGTATCACCGCGGCCGACGTCGACGCATTCCTGGCCGGTCGCACCGTGCCGATCATCGAAGGGCGGGCGGCCACCTTTCTGTTTCGAGGGGCGGCCGAGTCGATCTTCCTGCGGCACTTCATCTTTGGGCTGCCCAGCGAGATCCCCTTTCAGCAGGTGCCCAATACCGATCTGTGGTACTGCACGGTCGACGTGCCGCCCCAGTCGCGCATCGAGTACAAGCTCGAGGTCCACCGCAACGGGCACGGCGAGTGGCTGCGCGACCCCTTCAACGGGCGACTGGCCCACGACCCCTACGGCGCCAACTCCGTCTGTGTGGGTGATGGCTACACCACCCCCGACTGGATCGAGCCCGACCCCGAGGCCCGCCCCGGCGAGCTGCAAGAGCTGACCTTCGCCCGAACGCCCTTTGGCGAGCCGCGTCGGGTGACCTTGTACCTGCCGGCGCGCTTTCGCCGCAGCCGGCGCTACCCGCTGCTCGTGGTGCACGATGGCGGCGACTATCTCCACTACTCCCGGCTCAAGACCGTCCTCGACAACCTGATCCACCGCGGCGTCATCTTGCCGATGGTGGCGGCGCTCTCTCACCCGGGCGACCGGCTGCAGGAGTACCCCGACAACCCCCGGCACCAGAGCTTTATCGTCGAGACGCTGGTGCCAAAGCTCGAAGCCGAGTTCCCGCTCTACGGAAACCCCGCCAACCGCTGCCTGATGGGGGCCTCCTTTGGCGCGGTGGCCAGTCTGTCCACGGCCTGGCGGCATCCGGGCTTCTTCGGCAAGCTGCTCCTTCAGTCGGGCTCCTTCGCCTTTACCGACATCGGCACCCACAAGCGCGGCCCGCTCTTCGATCCGGTCGTGCGCTTCATGAACGCCTTTCGCGAGAACCCCGGGCGGCCGGCCGACCAGGTCTTTGTGAGCTGCGGCACCTACGAGTCGCTGATCTACGAGAACCGCTCGATGGTCCCGTTTTTGCGCGACGCCGGCATGGACGTCAAGTACGTCGAAGCGCGCGACGGCCACAACTGGGAGAACTGGCGCGACCGCCTGCAAGAGGGGCTCAGCTACCTCTTTCGTGGCCATCTGTGGATGGTCTACGAGTAGTCAGATCACCCGGCGGGCCCAGTCGCCGCGCAGGGCGGCCCAGCCCTTGCCCGCGACCTTGGCCCAGGTGGTGAAGTTGATCGCCCACCAGACCCCCGCCGCGCCCCAGCCGAGCGGAATGGCGAGGGCATAGCCCAGCGGCACCCGCAGCAGGTTGAGGGGGGTCGACCAGAGCATGATCGTGCGCGTGTCGCCGGCCCCCTCCAGCACCCCCTCCGACAGCGACTCCCAGGCCACAAAAAGCTGCGAGAAGGCGAGGATCTGGGCGTAGATCACCGCGGCCTCCAGCACCGCCGGGTCTTCGGTGAACAGTCCGCAGAGGGGGCGGGCCAGGAAGTAGAAGGCCGCCATCGCCAACAGGCCGGCGCCGGTGCAGAGCGGAAAGCCGAGGCGGGCCGCCCGCCGGGCCTCATCGGGGCGCCCGGCGCCGAGGTTGCGGCCGACGAGGCTGGCCACCGCGAGGCTGATGCCGTGAAACAGAGGCCAGGTGAAGCCCTCCAGCGCCGAAAAGCCGATGCCCAGGGCGGCGTTGGTGGTGGGCCCGAGCGGCGAGATGGCGTAGTGCAGCAGGGCCCAGTAGACGAGCGCGTAATTGGCGGTGTTGGCGCCGATCGGCAACCCCACCCCGAGGATGCGCCGCAGCAGCGCGGGATCGGGGCGCAGGTCTCCCCAGGTGGGTCGCAGGCGCTCGACCAGCAGATACAGACCCACCCCCACCGTGAGCGTACGCGAGACGGTGGAGGCCAGGGCGGCCCCGGCGATGCCGCCGCCCCAGGCGTAGATGAACAGATAGTTCAGCCCCGCGTTGAGGGCGACGGAGCCGATCTGCAGCACCATCGGCGTGCGCGTGTCGCCCAGCGCAAAGAAGCAGGCGTCGGTGAAAGGGGCGATGGCCAGCCCCAAGCCGGTGGCGCAGAGGGCCTGGAGGAAGGCGACAGCGAGGCGGGCGGTCTCTCCGGAGAGGCCGAGCAGGCCGGCGATCTGCGGCGCGCCCAGCCCCATCGCGGTGAGGATCACCACCCCCACGAGGATGGCGGCCACCAGCCCATTTCCGAAGATCCGCCGCTGCAAGGCTGGATCAATCGCCCCGGTCGCCCGCGCCAGCAGCGGGCCCACCCCCGCGGAGATGGCGGTGTAGCCGGCGTAGCAGAGGATCAGCACAAAGGTGAAGGAGGAGAGCGCCGCCTGGGCCTCGGTGCCCAGCCACTGCACGCTGAACTGATCGAGGACGCGCCAGGCGTTGTTGAGGATGACGCTCGCCGCCGCCGGCCAGGCGAGGGCCAGCAGGACGCGGGCGGAGACGGGCTTCATGGCCGGGCAGGTAGCCTGCCCGACGGGCTGCCGCCGCCGCAGACCTTAGAAGACCTCCATCCAGCCCAGGGTGGCGGTGCCCAGGGAGTTGTTGGTGGTGGTCAGCGCGCCGATGCCGGCGCCGGACTCGTCGAAGGCGCTCGTGCCGTAGAAGAGGGTGCCCTTGTCGGAGACGGCGACGCCCGACATGTAGGCGCCCTCCTTCTCGATGTAGGGCTCGTCGGTGGTGTCGACGGTGCCATCGCTGTTGGAGTCGATGCCGGTGGTGCAGTCGGAGTAGTCGAGCCCGTAGAGGCGCCCGGTGCCGCCGTCACACTTGTCGGCCGCCGAGACCCAGGTGGAGAAGTAGACGGTGCCGGCGTAGATGATGGGGTCGCTGGTGAGGCCTTCACCGGCGTCGAGGGTGACCACGCCGCCGGCGCCGCAGTCGTCATTGACCACCATGTTGTCGTTGCTGCAGTCGCCCGGGGCGGTGTCCTTCACCGAGAAGAAGTAGCCGTTGCCCGAGCTGGTAGAGCGGTCATAGGGCGTGCCGGTGCCCCAGAAGACCGCCAGCGAGCCGTCGGTGGTCCAGGAGGTGGTGGCGGCGTAGAAGACCTCCGGCCGGGTGGCCAGACCGCCGTCAGCGACGGGATCGTAGAACTCGATCCAGGTCATGTCACCCGGGCCGGAGTTGTCGATGCAGGCCTTGTACATCCAGGTGCTGCCCGGATCGGCCGTGTCGGTGCGGCCGCCGCCGCCCTCGTCGGAGGACTGGTAGGCGGTGGTGACCGGGAAGTACAGCGTGTCGACGTCGCCGTCGGAGTTGACGTCGACCGCGGCCAGGGCGGCGGAGATGTAGGCGTACTCGTAGTGCCCGTCGCCGTCCGAGTCGAGGCCAGAGAGGCTCGGCTGGGGGTGACCGTTGTCGCCGCGGGGGTGTCCGGCGCCGCTCTTGTCCTGGTAGCCGACGTCGGCGGTGCCGAAGAAGTCGTCGCCCATGTGCCACATGTACAGATTCGCCTCGGCGTTCGTGTAGTACGAAGACGAAGTGGAGTAGGGCACGCCGCGGCCGGAGCCCCAGAAGGCCACCCAGCGGTCGGTGGGGTTGGCGGGGTCGGAGCTGTCGTAGACGTTGCCGATGACGGGGCGGCTGGTGGTGTAGCCGGTGGCGTAGCGGTCGACCGTGTCGAGTTGCTCCCAGAGGAACTTGGGGTTGTCGGTGTCGGTGATGTCGAGCGCCAGGGTGACCGGGCCGCCCTGGCCCTGCTGGACGACCACCACGCGGCGCCACTCACAGTTGTCGGGCACTGAACTGCAGGTCTTCTCGCCGTCGCCGTCTTCGTCGATCCAGACATCTTCGACCACCGGTGAGCCGTCGAAGAGGAAGGTACGACCGTACAACATCAGGTCGGCGAGGCGGCCGGCCCACTCGGCGTCGTGCTCGCGGTAGAGCAGGTAGCCGGGGATCCAGGCCCAAAGCTCTTCACCGTCTTCGGAGTCGGCGGTGGTGGGGTTGTCTTCGAGGGCGAAGGCATGCAGCATGCCGTCGTTGGCGGCCAGCAGGACGATGTTGGGGTTGACGCCCGCCTCTTCGTTCTCGACGAGGCCGTCGAGGAAGGTCGCGTAGGTGGGGTCGATGGCGTACATCTCGTTGCGCGCCTCGACCACCGCCGGCACCGAGTGCGGCGCGTCGCCCAGGCGCCAGCGCCCGCGGGTCTCGTTCATGTAGCGGAAGGTCGAGTCGTTGTAGCCGCGCACGAAGTCGACCATGGCCTGCAGATCTTCGTCGTCGATGAGGCAGTCATCGTAGAAGTCCCAGGTCTGGTCATCGCCGCAGGGGGCCGCCGAGGTGGTGACCGCGGTGTTGAGGATGGTGTTCAGCGCGGTGGCGTCGTTGCCGACCTCTTGAACAAACTCGAGGTCGAGGCCCATCCGGCGCTTGTCGTCACCTTCGTCCATCAGCGAGCCGCCCAGGGCGTAGCCGGGCTCGAAGAAGGTGTAGATGTCGCGGCGACCGAAGCCGTCGCGGTCGTCGGGGTTGGACTCGCTCGGGGTGACGAGGCGGCTGACCAGCAAGTCACCGCCGTCCCAGATCGCGCCGCCGAACTCGGTGGGCCCGGTGTAGAGGATCTGTCCATAGCTGGAGCTGGCCGGGTCATCGTCGAGGGCGTAGGCGCGGATGTGCCCCTGGCCCAGCGCCATGCCGCCGGTGCGGGCGGTCTCTTCGTCGCCGTCGAGCTCGTAGAAGGTGTAGATGAGGTAATTGCCCTCGGCCGAGATCACCGGGGTGGAGCGGGTGTAGGTGCCGCTGCGGATGTCCTGCATCATCAGCAGGACATGGGAGAGGATCTCGTCGGGCGAGTTGGCCGAGGCGTAGATGCCGGTGTTGTCGATCTGATCGGAGGCGTTGCCGTAGAGCTCTTCGGCCACCGCGGTGCTGGAGATGCCGAGCCCCAGCGTGTGAACGATGGCGTTCTGGGTGTCGGAGAGGTCGGCGCGCAGGTCGTCGGTGTACAGCTCGTAGACGGCGTTGTCGTAGAAGCACTCCGAGTCGCCGGAGGCCGTGCGGCCGCCGCTGTCGCAGGTGACATCCTTGGTGGGCAGGCTGGTCTGAAAGCCCGAGGGCACACCCGTGTCATTGGCCGGGCGCTGCGGCGTGATCACGACGATGTGGGTCTGCTGACAGTCGTAGAGGAGGGGCGCTTCGTCCCAGTCGACGGAGAATCCATCGCCGTCGTCATCGACGCCATCGTCATCGGTGGTGACGGCGAGGTAGTTGTCGGAGACGTCGGCCAGGGCTTCGCCGAGGTTGTTGGTGTCCACCGTGAAGGGGGTCACCGTGGCGAGCTTGGCGGCCATCTCGGCGTAGGAGGAGCCCAGGGGCACGATCGGGTAGAAGCCGTCGCCGATGCCGCCGGAGTCGTCGCTGGTGCCCACCACGCCGTAGCGGGCCCAGTCGAAGTGCTGGGCCACCTTCTGGATGGCGTCGAAGACGTCGACATAGCAGGGGTTGGTGAAGGGCGAGACGGTGGCGGTGTCGTCGGTGCCGTCGGGGCAGGGGTCGCTCATCGCGGCCGACATGTCGACCACGAAGAGGATGTTCGGCGGCACAGCCTCGGTCACCGAGGTGTACTCGGGGGTGGCGGCCGTGGCCGGCGCGCAGAGCGCCAGGGCGCCGATGAGCGGGAGGAGCGAGCGGATGGAGGTCTTCATGGGCCTTACTCCTAGCGCTTAGCGGATCTTGCAGGTGCCAAACTTGACCTTGCGGACAACAGACACAGTGGTGGCCTGTGACTCGTTGACGTTCTGGTAGCTCGTGTCCTGCATCCTCGCGGTGGAGGTCATCTGCCAGTAGTCGGCGCGGAATTTGTTCTGTCCCAGCTCGGTCGAGTAGCCAGGAGGCGGGTTGCCACAGCGCATGTAGACGGCATCGACCCAGTACACGCCGAGGTTGTGATTGAAGGTGAGGCCGCCGAAGTCGGTCTCGGCCTCGGTGGCAGTGACAAAGTCGGGGCCGGTGTCGGTGAAGCCCTCATCGACGGGGTCTTCGGTCGACAGCTCGTCGCGGGCGTGCTCGAGGCCGGCCGCGGAGGTGTTGAGCACCAGCATGTGCTTGCGGTTCTGCAAGGCGATGCGCTGGTCGATGCCGGCCACCTGCAGGGTGCTGGCCCCCACCACGGCGAGGATCGCCAGCAGCAGCATCGCGATGAGCATCGCGTAGCCCTGCTCCGAGGAGGTGCGGCGCAAGAGGGGCGATCGACGGTTCATTGCACGCTCGCCTGGTAGCGGAGGTTGCGCACCGTCACCTCGGTGGTGATCACCTGGCGGAGGTAATGATCAGAGCCGGAGGTGCCGCCCGAACGGTTGCCCAGCGCCGGCCTCGTCGTCGTGAATTTGTCACGGAAGTCCTCGCGCGCGCTGCGGGCGAGGAAGGAGAGGCGCACCATCCAGACGTTCTCGACGTCATCGGTGTCGAAGGAGGAGACCCAGTTGGCTGCCACCGAACAGTCCACGCTGGCGGTGCCATCGTCGAGGCAGTATTCGACCTGGAAGTCCTCGATGTGGTCGACCAGCGGCACATCATCCGAGGACGGCCAGTTCATGTTCATGTCCATCATCAAGGTCGGGTGGGTGTCTGTACCCGGACCCACGCCGTCGTTGTCGTCATCGACATAGAAGGTGATGATGTTGCCCTTGGAGCAGGAGATGACCGGCGGGACGTTGTCGGCCGAGGAGCACCAGGCGGAGAAGTCGGTGTACGACGACAGATCGTTGACGTAGACGACGCCGTTGGTGAGGTCGGGGCTGCCGGTCAGGCTCCACATGTAGGACTTGATGCCAGAGATGTCGGCGTAGTGCATACACATCAGCAACTCGCCGCTCTGGTACTGGGCCAGCTTGTCGGCGTAGTCCAGCATGTCCACCCGCACACCGAGGCTGGTGGTGTTGCAGGAGGGGACCTCGTCATTGCGGGTCTGGAAGAGCAGACTGGAGTCGGCGTAGACCACGGTGATGGCGTCGGGATCGGAGCCGCCGCCGTCGTAGGGCACGATCACCGGCAGGTACTCGTTGTGATCGGAGCCATTGGGGCCATACAAGCCAGACACCCGCGCCGCCGCGCCGTTGCCGGCCATGCGTACGCTGCGGGTGACCATGTCCACCGCAAAGCGCTGGTTCTGGTGCATCTCCATGTTGAGGTCTTGGGTGATGAGCTGCCGCGACTGAATCGTGAAGACGCCGTACAGGGCGCTGACCACGAAGCCGGCGATCGCCAGGGCGATCATCATCTCGATGAGGGTAAAGCCGCGGCGGGAGCGGGCGTGCAGCATCAGGCACCATCCCGAAAGCGGAAGGCGGAGATGGTGGTGCCGCGCCAGTTCTTAAAGGCCTTGTCTTGGTACTTGCAGCGCACCCGCATGCGGACCCAGTTGCCGTCGGTGTCCATGTCCTCGACGTCCCAGGAGATGTAGTAGACCGGCTCGCCGTAGGTGGTGTCGGTGCCGGCCGCCGCGTTGATCGCCGAGGGGGCCACGCCGGGGCCGCTCGCCGAGTGGTAGAGGTCGCCCCAGTCCGATGATGTGCCGGTGGCGCCAGCCTCGAGCGGGCCGCCGCCGCGGGTGGTGGTGGAGCCCCAGGGCAGGGCCATCAGCCGCTCCATCTGGGTCTGGGCCAGGTAGGTGCAGTCGGTGATCTTGCGGGCTTCTTGGTTGGAGCGCAGGGCCTGGGTGTGAAAGCCGAACATGACGATGAGGGAGAAGCCCAGCAGCGCCGTGGCGATCAAGGCCTCGATCAGCGTGAAGCCGGCGCGACCGGCCTGGGAGGCGCGGCGCTGGTCGAGCAACATTGGGCGGGTGCGAGGGGTCACGGTTGCGTAGCTTACCAGCTTTTCGCTAGGGTGTGGTGGAGGAGGTGGTGGTGCCGGCTGCACCTTCGGAGGTGGCCTTGCCGAGCGTGGACTCCAGCCGGCTCATGCCCGAGCGGGAGATGCGCACGGTCAGCGCGTCGTTGACGTTGCGGCGGGCCGCCATCTGGTTCACGAAGGTGAGGCGGATGTAGCCGGTGCTGTCGAAGTCGCCGCCGGGGTTGCTGACCCAGCCTTGGGGGCTGAAGACGATGGCGTCGGTGTTGCCGATGGCCGGGCCGGTCAGCGTAGACCAGGCCTGCAGGCAGACGAAGCGGGCCTGCTGGTTGCCGCCCTCCGAGAAGACCATCGTGCCCATCGACTGGTCGTCGTCGGTGCCATCCTCGGCGGCGTCGGGGGGGAGCTGCTCCCAGGTGGTGGACGACCGATCGCGGTTGCCCACCTCCAGGACATAGGCGCCGCCCCAATTCTCGACGTCTCCGCAGTCACCGCCCGAGGCAGTGAGCCGCAAGCGGGTCTCCCGGTTCGTTTGAACCGCGAGGCCTTGGAGGGTGGCGAGGTGAGAGCGCATCAGGCGTCCGGTGCGGATGAGGCGGTAGCGGGGCAGCTCATCGGCCATCGTCCCCCAGCCGATCGCCGAGACCACCACGACGAGCGCGATGACGACCAGCAGCTCGATCAGGGTGAAGGCGCGACGGGCAGAGGAGGGGCTCATCTTGGAGGGTAAGCAAGGATCGATCCAGGCCCGAAAGCAGGCGGCGATCGGCGCAGATCGGCCTGGGGTGCCGATCCGCCGGGGGTACACCCCCCCGGGAAAGAGTTCCCTTGGGCAAAATTTGCTCATGGCGCCGGGCAGGCCTCGGTGACCACGCTGCGGCGGCCGAGCAGCAGGCGGCGGACGGCGGCGGTCTCGGCGTTGACGCCCAGCAGCGCCTCGGCGGCGTCGATCGACTGGCCGGCGCGGTCGAGCCAGGCCAGCACCGGCGGCAGGGTCTCGGCGCAGCGGGCGGGGTCTTCTTGCCGGGCGGTGGCGGCCACCAGGGCGCGGGCCTGGACAAGGTGCAGGGCGGCGCGCACGCGCTTGGGGCTGTCGGGCAGCTGCAGGGCGGCCTCGGTCAGCGGCAGGGCCTCGGCGGGGCGGCCCTGGGCGAGCCGGACCTCGGCGAGGCTGGCGGCGTACTCGGCCACCGCGGGGTGGGCGGCGGCGAGGGCCTCCAGCGTGGCGCTGGCGGTGACGAGGTCGCCGGAGCGCAGGGCGAGCAGGGCCTGGGAGCTGCGCACGCCGGGATCATCGGGGCTGACCCGGGCGGCCCGGGCGAGGAGTTGGGCGGCGCCGGCCAGATCGCCCCCCTGGGCGGCGATCGCCGCGAGGCCGCGCAGGCAGGACAGGGCGGCGGGATCGAGCTCCACGCAGCGGGCGAAGGCGCCCTCGCCGGCCTTGCGCTCACCGGCGGTGGTGTAGGTCCAGCCCAGGCCGGCCAGGGCGACGGTGTTGGCGGGCTCTTTGGCGAGGGCGGCCCGAAAGTGGGCCTCGGCGGAAGACAGATCGTGATCGAAGAGCGCGGCCTCGCCCTGGGCGACGTCGCGGCTGGCGGTGCAGGCGAGGAGCAGCCACAGGAGGATCACGGCTCACCACCCCCCTCAATGGCGTAGTCGCGGATCTTGTAGAGCAGGGCCTTGTAGGAGAGGTCGAGGAGGCGGGCGGCCTGGGTGCGGTTGCCTTGGGTGCGGCGCAGGGCCCGCTCGATCAGCTCGCGCTCCAGGCGGGCCGTGTGGCGCTTGATCGAGAGGTCTTCGTCGTCGACCGGCTCGCTGGCCCGGCGCAGGGCGAGGCGCACCTCCTCGGGGAGCTCGTCGACGCCGATCTCATCGCCGGTGCAGCGCACGACGGCGCTCTCGATGGCGTGCTCGAGCTGCCGCACATTGCCGGGCCAGGAGGGCAGCAGCAGGGCCTCGCTGGCCTCGGCGCCGAGGCGGGGGGCGGGCTTGCCGAGGCGGCGGGCGGCCCGCTGCACCAGGGCCTCGGCCAGCAGGGGGATGTCCTCGCGGCGGGCGCGCAGGGGCGGGATGTGCAGGTGCACGACCTTGACCCGGTAGTAGAGGTCCTCGCGGAATGCGCCGCTCTTCACGGCGGCGTCGAGGTCTTTGGCGGTGGCGGCGATGAGGCGCACGTCGACGGCGATGTCGCGGCTGCCGCCCACCCGGCGCACCTTGCCCTCTTGGAGCACGCGCAGCAGGCGGGTCTGCAAGGGGGCGGGCATGTCGCCGAGCTCGTCCAAGAGCAAGGTGCCGCCGTGGGCCTGCTCGAAGATGCCGGCGTGGGTGCGGTGGGCGCCGGTAAAGGCGCCGCGCTCATGGCCAAAGAGCTCGCTCTCCAGCAGGCCCTCGGGCATCGCGGCCACGTTGATGGCCACAAAGGGGCCCTGGGCGCGAGCGGAGCCGTCGTGCAGTGCGCGGGCGAGCAGCTCCTTGCCCGTACCGCTCTCGCCGGTGAGCAGCACGGTGGAGGGGTAGGCCGCGACCTGCGTGACCTGGGCGAGGAGGGCCCGGCCCACCGCCGAGCGGGCCAGGAAGCCCCCCATCTGGGCGGGAGGGGCCGGGCTGGGGGCCACCTGGGCGGGGGGCGGCTCGGCGTGGGCGGAGACCCGCTCCAGCAGCACGCGGATCTCGTCGGGGCGAAAGGGCTTGGAGATGTAGTCGAAGGCGCCGCGGCCGAGCGCCTCGATCGCCGCCTCGTTGGTGATGTAGGCGCTCATCATCACCACGGTCAGCGGGCGGCCGCGGACGGCGTCGAGGAAGGCCATGCCGTCGCGCTGGGGCATGCGCAGGTCGCACAGGGCGATGCGGATCGCCGGCCGCTCGTCGAGGATGCGCAGGGCGGCGTCGACATCGGCGGCCTCCACCACGGCGTGGCCCAGGCGGCCGAGGATCACCCGCAGCAGGTGGCGCAGGCTCTCCTCGTCGTCGATGACCAGGATGGGGGCGGCGGAGGGGGCGCTCATCGGGCGAGGATAGCGCGGGCGGTGGGTCCTGTCCGGGCGGCGGAGGGCCGGCTACAGAGGGGGTATGTCTGTCTCGCCACTGTCTTCTGTCTCCACGCCGCCGCGGGGCCTCGATCGCGATGTCGTGCTGGTGCTCTCCGGCGGGGCGGCCCGGGGATCGATCCAGGCCGGGATGCTGCGGGCCCTCGTGGAGGCCGGCGTGCGGCCGACCCATGTGGTGGGCACCTCGGTGGGGGCGCTCAACGCCGCCTTTCTGGCCCAGGACTGGAGTCTGGCCGGGGCGATGCGCCTGTGCGACATCTGGCAGAAGGTGGACTTCGTCGATGTCTTCGGGGCCCAGCCCTGGTGGGCGCCCCTGCGCTACTGGGCAAACGGCAGCCTGAGCGATGGGGCGGCCTTGAAGGCCCTGATCGAGCGCCTGATCCCGGCCTCCTACGCCGATCTGCAGGTGGAGCTGCGCATCGTGGCGGCCGATCTACACCGAGGGGCGGCGCGGGTCTTTTCGCGGGGGCGCCTGCGCGATCATGTGCGCGCCAGCGCGAGCATCCCCCTGGTCTTTCCGCCGGTGACCCTGTCGATGGACGATCCCGGGCTGGAGGGTCGGCCCGCTGGGATGCTGGTGGATGGCGGCCTGATGGGCCAGGTGCCGCTCTCCGAGGCCGCCCGCCTCAATCCGCGGGCGATCCTGATCGGGGATGTGGGCGAGATCGCGATCCCCGAGCCGATGCCCACCCGCGGCCTCGCCTACGCCCAGCACCTCGTGCAGATGCTGCGGCGGGCGCCCACCCGGGCCCAGGTGGAGCTGCTGGCCGAACAGATGCCGCTGGTCTTTCTGCCGGCGCCGGGGGCCGCCTCGGTGGCCTTGCATGACTTCAGCCAGAGCGAGGCGCGGATGAACGCGGCCTACGAGGCCACCCGCGCCCTGCTCCTGGCGGGCGACTTCGAGTCCTGCGGGCTCACCGGCGAGCTGATCCCGGTGGCCGACGTCGACTAAAAGGGCGCCTCGGTGAGGATGGCGCCAGCGAGGGCCGGGGTGAAGGTGTCGAAGCCGACGGCGCCGCCCACGCGCACGAGGTTGGCGCGCTCCCAGCCCCAGGAGCCGCTGGTGAGGGTCCAGCTCGTCGGGCTGCCGAGGCTCTGGCCGGTGAGGCCGGTGCCGGCGAAGGCCAGGGTGCGGTCGGTGGCGCCGTCGCTGTTGAGGTCGAGGAAGGCCTCGCCCACGAGGTAGGTGTTGGAGCGGCGCAGCTCGATGAGGCCGAAGATCAGGTCGTCTTCAACGCCGTCGCGGTCGAAGTCGCCGGCGCCGGCGAGGAGCACCTGGGTGGTGAGGCCGCTGCTGTCGCGCAGGAGGGCCGCGCTGACGGGCACGCCCTGGAAATCGGTGGTGGCGCCGTAGAAGGCCGAGGCGCTGGTGGGCAGCTCGCTGGCAGCCCAGCGCCAGAAGGCGGGGTGAATGTCGTCATCGAGCTCGGGCTGAATGCCGAGGATGATGCCGCCGGCGCACTGGATGGGGGTGGCGCCGGGCGGACAGGTGACCTTGCTGGCGGAGGAGAACGACAGCGCCATCGCAGGAGAGGCGCTGAGGGCGAAGAAGGCGAGGGTCAAGGTCCGCATGTCGGGTCTCCGGGGGGGTCGAGCAGGGTCAAAGCAAGGAGCGTGCCAGGCGAAAGCCGAAGTCCGCACGCCGCGTGGTGGGGGGGATCTGGAAGCGCGCGTCGAGCCGGCAGGATCGCTCCTGAAAGAACCATGTGCCGCCGCGCCCCACCCGAAAGGTGGCTGCTTCGGGGGTATTCACGACGGCGCGCCCCGTCGAGTCCACGGGCGGGCCCTCCTCTGAGAAGGCGTCGAGGCACCACTCGCCGGCGTTGCCGGCGCAGCCGCGCAGGCCGAAGGGGCTCTCGTCCAGGGGGTAGGCGTCGACGTCGCCGGGGCTGGGGCGGCCGCGGTGGCTGTCGCGCATCCGGCAGAAGGAGGGGTCGAGGCTGTTGCCCCAGGGGTAGATCCGGCCGTCGACGCCGCGGGCGGCCTTCTCCCACTCGAACTCGGTGGGGAGCCGCCAAGGGAGCTGATCGGCGGCGGCTCGCCAGGCGGCGTAGGCCTGGGCGTCTTCCCAGGAGACCATCAGCACGGGCCAGCGCGGGCCCCAGGTGTCGCCGTCGGCGTCGGGGACGAGCACAAAGCGGCCATCGGCGTCTCTGCCGTAGATCCGTGCGCCCTGGCCGGCCTTTCCGGGGTACTGCGGGCAGCGCAGCAGGGCCTGGGCCTCGTCGCCATTCGCGACCAGCGCGTCGAGGAAGGCGATGTACTCGGCGTTGGTGACGAGGTGCCGCCGAATGACGAAGGCGTCGAGCCACAGGCGGCGCTCGGGCAGGGCGCCCTTCACGGTGGGATC
>JBEIQK010000892.1:0-2517 GCA_040376505.1 Alphaproteobacteria bacterium
GCCGCCGATCCGGCGAAGCCGGCTGTCAACGTGGAGTCCTTCTGCGAGACGGGCCGCACCAGCAGCCCGCCCTTCGCCCTGCCGGTCACCGATGAGCCCGCGCCGGCCAGCGCCGGCGGCTGGACCTGGGTGAATGTGTGGGCCACCTGGTGCGGCCCCTGCATCGCCGAGATGCCGATGATTCAGAAGTGGGTCACCAAGCTCAACGCCGAAGGCGTGAAGGTCGATCTGCGCCTGCTCAGCGCCGACGAAGACAAGAACGCCCTGGCCGGCTTCAAGGTCAAGCACGCCGACTGGCCGATGAGCCTGCACATGACCGATCCCAAGGCGCTGCCGGCCTGGGGGCAGAGCCTGGGCCTCGATCCGTCGCCGGTGCTGCCGGTGCACCTCTTCGTGAACCCCCAGGGCAACGTGCGCTGCTCGCGCATGGGTGCTCTCGGCGAGAACGACTACGAGGCCGTCAAGGCCGTGATGGCCGCGGGCTAAGCCTGCGCGGGGATCGCGTAGGCCAGCGAGACGTGGGCGATGGGGCCGTCCGCCTCGTCGCCCTCGCTGTAGAGGCTGACCTCTCCGACCGCGGTGCGTCGGCTCTGCTTGAGGAGGCGCACCCGCGCGATCACCGCGCAGGGGGCCGGCCGACGCAAGAAGTGCGCCGTCAGCGTGGAGGTCACGCAGCCCGGGGGCGCGCCACGCGCGAGCAGCAGCAGGTAGAGCCCGAGGTCGGCCACCGTGACCAGGGTGGGCCCCGAGAGGGTGCCGCCCGGCCGCAGGTGGCTCGGCCCGGGCACGAGGCGGTAGACGAGGCTCTCGGCTTCGAGCGAGAGGATGTCGAGATCTTCGCGGCGTAGCTCGGAGAAGCCGGCCACGACGAAGGAGAGGATCTCCTCGGCGCCGCGCTCCAGGCCGCTCATGGAAAGGTGCGCGCCGTCACGCCCTTCTCGGCCCGGGCCCGCTCGCACTCCTTGGAGCCAGGGTCGACCCGATGGCAGCCGCCTGGCCGGTCGGCGTAGACGAGGCACCGCACGGCGCTGCCGACCTTGCCGGTGAGCGCCGTGCAGCGACCGGTGGGATCGAGGCGCAGGTGCGGCACGCCGTCTTCGTCCTCGACGACGTAGCGCTTGCGCAGGTCGGGCTTGTTGAGCAGGCGGCTCTTGGGGTTGTCGATCGAGACGTAGAAGGTGTAGCCCTCGGCCTCATTCTCCGCGGTGTTGCAGCAGCAGGCGCCGCACACGAGGCAGTCTTCGAGGCGCAGGGCGCGCTGGTAGGGGTCTTTGGCCATGCCGGCCCGCTAACCCTCTCCACGGGCCGCCGTCGCCCCAGAGGGCTGGTTAGGCCGGCAGCGGCCCTGTTGTCGCCGAATGGAGTCTCCGATGTTTCGCCTCACGCCTGCCTTGCTTCTGGTCACCCTCCTGCCCGCCTGTATGGACAAGAGCGGCGACACCGGCGGCGGCGCCAACCTCCTCGTGACCGGCCTCGGCTGCTCCACCGAGAGCGGGCAGCTCGTCTGCGAGGTCCTGGTGGAGAACAACGGCGGGGGCGACGCCGGCGCCTTTCAAGTCGGGCTCTACCTCGATCAGGCCGATGAGCCGCTGGCCGGCGAGGTGGCCACCGCCAGCACAGGCGTCTCTGGCCTCGCCGCCGGCGAGGTGCAGACCGTGGTGGTCACCGCCAGCCCCTGCGGGAGCTGCTCGATCTGGGCCCTGGTCGACGCCCGCGACGACATCGGCGAGTCCGACGAGACCGACAATGCCTCGGGGCCCACCACCGTCGGCGGCTAAGGCCGCGGGGGCGGCGGTGGCGGGCGGAAGCGGCGCAGCAGCGGTCCCAACTCCCGCACCCCCAGCAGGCCGGCGGCGAGGCCGTAGATCAAGGCCCCCAGCCCACAGGCGACCAGCACGCCGACCCGCTCGCGGAGCGCCAGCAAGGCGAGGCCCATCGCCGCCGCCGCGACGACGATGCGCGCCTGCTGGCCGAGCCAGCCCGGATCGAGCCCACCGAGGCGCCGGCCGAGGAGGCCCAGCAGCACGAGCACCTCAAGGCTGACGGTGATCGCATGGGAGAGCGGCAGGCCGATCAGCCCCCAAGCCCCGGTGAGGGCCGTGGCGAGGGGCCACTTGACCAGGGCCACCCCGAGCCCCAACTTCATGGGCAGGTAGGGGTCGCCCAGCGCGAAGAAGATCGGCAGCAGCACGCGATAGGCGCAGATGCCGATGGTGGCGACGGCGTAGCCCTGCACCACGGTGGCGGTGGCCGCGGTGTCGGCGGCGCCAAAGGCCCCCCGCTCGTAGATGAGGGCGATCAGCGGCTCGGCCAGCAGGGCCATCCCAACCGCCGCCGGCACCACCAGCAGGCTGTTCAGCTCCAGCCCGCGGGTCACCGCCGCCCGCGCCGCCTCGGCCTCGCCGCGGGCCTTGTGCAGCGAGAGCGCCGCCAGGGTCGCCGTCGCCACGCTGCCGGCCACCACCGTCTGGGGGAGCTGCACGAGGCGAAAGCCGTAGAGCAGGTGCGAGAGCGGAC
>JBEIQK010000083.1:0-13627 GCA_040376505.1 Alphaproteobacteria bacterium
CTCCAGCCGGCGGGCCCGGAGGCCACCCTGGCGAGGGGCGCCGCGTGGAGTATGCTCAGCCGCGTTCTGGACCTCGCCGCGTCGACCGTCCCGTCGCCGGTCCGCCTGGGTCCGTGCTTCCTGACAGTGCCTTGACCGGGCCACCGTCCGGACCGCCTCAGACCTGCGTATTCTTCGCCAGATTTTGATCCTCCGAATCGCCTACCGGGGCGACGGCTGAGCCGGCCTTGGCGGCTCCCCGAACCCCGCTGGCCACCTCGCAATCGCCATCTTCCTGGAGTGGACCCATGGCCCCCCGCCGAAACTCGCTCTCCTCCACCCTCCTGGGTGTCGCCCTCCTGGCGCCGGTCGCGGTCGGCTCGTTGACCCTGCTCGCTCCAGCCACCGCGCAGGCTCAGTCCGCCAACGATCCCCTCGTCGAGATGCTTCCGGCCGGCGACATCGTCGGTGACGGCGCCAGCAAGGTCACCCTGCACTTCCTGGCTCTCAACCCCGACGGCAGCGCGATGACCGGCCTCACCGGCAAGCTCACGGTCGGCGTCGGCAACGTCGAGGGCCTCACCGAGGTGCGCCCGGGTCTCTACCGCACCACCTGGACCCCGCCTTCGGTGACCACAGCACAGGTCGTCGACATCACCTTCAAGGGCAAGAACGCGGCCAAGGCCGCCGTCAACCGCGCCTGGAAGGTCACCCTCACCGCGCCGGCCGCCAGCCAGATCACCGCGGTGGCCAGCCCCAACCAGCTCATCCTCGGCCAGGACACCACTGCCACGCTCTCGGTGCAGCTCGTGGGCGATCAAAACGCTGCGGCCACCCAGAATGACATCGTGCTGCTGCCCTCGGCCGGCACGGTCACCAACGTGACGCCGCTCGGCCAGGGCCGCTACTCGGCGCTCTACACCGCGCCGCCCCAGCAGTTCCCCCAGATGGCGACCATCACCATCGCCGATCGCCGCGATCCCTCGCGCACCTTCGGCGTCCTGGTGATCCCGCTGGTGGGCCGGGCAAACTTCCCGGTCACCGGGCTGCCCAACAGCCGGGTGCTCCTCAAGGTGGGCGACCGTGAGTTCGGCCCGATGCAGGCCGACGCCGCGGGCCGCGTGCAGGTGCCCATCATGGTGCCGCCGGGCGTGAGCAGCGCCACCGTGATCTCGATCACCGACGCCAAGACCCAGCAGGATCCGCTCGATCTGCAGATCCCGCCGAGCCAGCGGGTGCGCATGTTCCCGGTTCACCAGGCGGTGCCGGCCGACAGCAACCTCGCCGTCCCGGTGCGCGCCTATGTCGGGATGCCCGTCGGCGGGCCCGATGTGGCCGCCAAGGTCACCTTCTCGACCACCGCGGGCACCGTGACCCCGGCGGTCCACGAGGGCAACGGCGTCTACCGCACCACCTTCGCGCCCCCCTTCGGAAACACCTCGGCCCAGGCGACGATCCAGGTCAACGTCGAGGACGCCCGCGGCAAGCAGTCCGACGGCCTCACCGTCAACCTGATCCCGGCCCGGCCCTCCACCGTGACCGTCACCGCCGAGCCCCCCGTGCTGCCGCCCGGCGCCAGCCAGATGTCGGTCTTCGCCAAGATCGCCGCCCCCAATGGCGTGGGCCTGACCGGCCGCGACATCGCCATCACCGCCGACGGCGCCAAGGTCACCGCCAAGGCCAAAGACCTCGGCAATGGCGACTACCAGGTGATCCTGACCCCCTCGGGCAACGGCCCCATCCAGCTCACCGCCACCGCCAAGTCGCCCGCCAGCGGCAACGCCCTGCGCCGGGTGATCCTCTTCCCCAGTCGCCCGGCGCTGCCGAACGACGGCCTCTCCGGAACGCCCGTCACCATCGTCACCCTCGACGAGTTCGGCTACCCGGTGGCCAACGTGCCGGTGAGCCTCAGCCTCTCGGGCGAGGGCAGCATCCCGGCCTCGGTGACCACCGATGAGTCCGGCCTCGCCCAGGTCAACTACACCGCCGGCCGCGCCGCGGGCCTCGTTCGGGTGAACGCCAAGGCCGGCAACGTCGGCGGCGCCACCGCCATCCAGCTCGCCATGGGCGTCACCCAGAGCGCGCTGCTGGAGCAGGGCTCGGGCACCCAGGCCACCCTCGACGCCTACGCCGCCTGGCGCAAGATCGTCACCGAGCTGCGGGTCGACCGCCAGGGTGGCGGCGCGATGGTCGCCGCACCGGTGCGCACGCCGGTGGGCCCCGCCGGCCCCGCCGCGGCCCTCAAGCTCACCGCGGACCCGGCCAACGCCACGCCGGGCACAGTGGTCACCCTCAAGATCACGGTCAACGACGCCAACGGCCAGGGCAAGTCTGGCCAGCCGCTGGAGTTCATCGCCTCGGCGGGCGCCGTCGGCGCGGTCCAGGACCTCGGAAACGGGCAGTACCAGACCTCCCTCACCGTTCCCATCGGCATCACCGGCGAGATCAAGGTCTCGGCCTCCACCCCCGATGGCGCGGTGGCCGGCTTCCTCAAGATCCCCGTCGCGGCCGCCGCCGCCACCGGCTGGGGCGTGGCCACCGCGCCGACCCCGGCTCCCGCGCCAACCCCGGTGGCCGCCCCCACGCCGCCGGCCGCGCCCAAGGAGCCCAAGGCCCCGCGCCCGCCCACCGACATGGACAAGTACCCCTGGCTGCGGCTCTCCGGCGGCTACATGGGCGGCATGTACAGCTACCTCCAGACCTCCGAGGCGCTGAACGGGCCGATCTTCCCCCAGGACATCGCCGTGGGCGGTGGGGTCACCGACCCGGCGGGCATGGCGGGGCTGGCCATTCATGGCCGCGCCTGGCTGCCCAAGTTCCGCTACGTCGGCGTGGAGACCCGCCTCGACGCTGGCAAGTGGGCCATTGCCTTTGACGAGTCGAGCGGCGTGGCGGCCGGCGAGGTGCCCGACTGGCTGACCGAGCTCCGCCTCACCGGCCTCGCCCGCTACCCCTTCATGCTGAGCGACAAGGTCCTGGCCCACGTCGGCGCCCGCGCCGGTCTGTCCATGAACGACTACCTCGTCTTCACCAAGGAGGGCGAGGACCTCGTCTGGGCCAACGAGCTCACCACCCACCTGCACGTCGGCGGCGAGCTCGGCGCCGAGTTCGGTGAGAAGGCCTTCGCCAACATCGGCGCGCAGATGTACCTCGCCGACACCAAGGACCTCTACGGCGCCGCCCTCGAGCTGGAGGTCGGCGTCGCGCCGATCACCAACCTCTTTGTGTCGCTGTCGGGCGGCCTCACCGGCCACAACCACGGCATCTACCTCATGCCCGACGACGGCGGCGAGAAGGCCCTGGTGGGCAACAACCAGGACTCCCTCACCTGGTTTGGCCTCAACGTCGGCTACCAGCGCTAGGCCGCGGCCGGGCGCGGCGCCGCGTGGTGGGGCGCCGCGCGGCCAGGCTCAGCGGGTGATGGTCACCTTCTGAATCACGACGTCCTTCGCTGGGCGGTCGTTGGCGCCGCGCTCCGCCAAGGCGATCGCCTGCACCACATCGGCGTTTTCGCAGAGGCCGAAGATGGTGTGACGGTTGGTCAGGTGGCTCGGCTTGCTGCGGTCGGTGATGAAGAACTGGCTGCCGTTGGTGTTCGGCCCGGCGTTTGCCATCGCCAGCAGGTTGGGGCGGTCGAAGGAGGAGCCATTGTTCACCTCGTCTTCGAATTCGTAGCCCGGGCCGCCCATGCCGGTGCCCATCGGGTCGCCGCCCTGAATCATGAAGTTCGGGATGACGCGGTGGAAGATGGTGCCGTTGTAGAGCGGCCGGGTCACCTTCTGGCCCGTCTTCGGGTCTGTCCACGCCTTGGTGCCCTCGGCGAGGCCGATGAAGTTGGCCACGGTCAGCGGCGCCTTCTCGGGCCACAGGACGCAGGTGATCGAGCCCAGCGTGGTCTCGAAGGTGACCTTGGGCTGACTGCCCGCCTTGAGCGCCACCGCGTCGAGAGCGCCGGACTTGGTGGCCCGCTTCAGCTCCTCTTCGAGGTGGCTGACCTTGGCGTGCAGCTCATCGTTCTCCTTCTCCAGGCGGGTCTTCTCTTTTTCGAGATCGGCGGCGCGAAGCTCGGCCTTCTCCTTCTCGGCGAGGGTCTTCTTGTCGGGGCCACAGGCCAGCGCGAAGAGCGCCAGCGACATCACCACACCACGCATCGGGTCCTCCAGGAACAGACCGGCCCCCCTATCCACGCAGGCCGCGCTTGCGAAGCGGCCACCCGCCGCCGAGGGCTCCCAGCAGCAGCAGGGCGACGGCCCCCAACTCGGGCGCCCACCCAAGGCGCCCGAGCAGGCCGAGGATCAGCACCGCGCCGGCCCCAACGACCAGTCCGCGCAGCCAAACCGGCGGCCCCCGCAGCCGGCGCCCTCCGGCCACCCCCAGGCCCACCCCGCCACAGGAGGCCAGCACAGAAGCCCGACGCCGCGCCTCGTCGCGCCGCGGGGCCAATACGCGCTCGCCCTCCGTGAGGATCCGCACAGCGCCGATGCGCCCGCCCTGGGCCTCGACCAGAAGCCTCCCCTCGGCCCGGTACAGCCCCCCCGGCGCTTCGGCCCAGGTGCCCCCCGCCGTCGAGGCTGGGGTGGGCGACACCCGCAGACCACCCAGGGCCAGCGCGCCCACGAGCAGGCCCATCCACACCGCGGGCGCCGCCTCCACCGCCGGCCCCAGGCCGCTGGCCGCGAGGCAGAGCCGCTCGCCGCGCAGCTCCATTCGCAGGAGGGCGAGGCCCTGCCCGATGCCCACCAGCAGCGGCGACAGCGCGAAGAGCCAGCCTGGCAGCGCCTCGATGAGGGCCCCGCCGCCCCCCTCGACGAGGCCCCCAATGCTGAGGAGGCCCGCCGCGAGGAGGCCCACCACGACGCAGCCCCCGAGGAGCTCCAGCGCCACGAAGCGCGCCGCCCTCACAGCCGGCGCCCCATCCAGAGCCCGAGCCCCAGCACCCCCAGGCCCGGCGCCCAGGCCGCGATCGGCCCCCCCAGCAGGCCGACCGCCTGATCGACCGCCCGCGTGAAGGCCCAAAGCCCGAAGAGGGCCAGCAGGCCGCCCGCCACGGGCCACCGCGCCTTGAGCCCCAACCACAGCCCGATGAGGCCCAGGCCCGCGGGAAGCGCGGCGACGGCGCTGCGCCGCCAGAGCACCATGCGCTCGAAGTCGGCGGCGCGCCCCTTCTCGCGCATCCGGTCGATCAGGCCGGCCAAGGCGGCGCCGCTTCGCTCCACCGCCTCTTCTCGCAGGGCCAGCGCCGGCAGGGGAAAGGAGGCCGCCTCAAAGCGGAGGCGCCGCTGCGGGTGGTCGAGATCCACCAGCTCGCCGGCCTCGAGGAGCAGTCGCCCGTCTGGGCTCGCGACCGCCCGCCGGGCCGCCACCACCACCCGGCCCGCCCCGATCAGCACGTCGCCGCCTGCCTCTTCGCGGGCCACCACCAGAAAGTCCCCCTGCCCCACCGCCGCGCCCGGATGGAGCGCCGGCCGGGTGGCGGCCTCCACGAGCGAGCGCCGCAGGGCCGCCCGCGCGGCCGGCTCGACCGCCTGGGCGAGGGCGAGGCAGAGCAGACCCAGGCCCAAACCCAGGCCCAGCGCCGGCCCTGCCAGCGAGCCAGGCCGCGCGCCGCCGCTCTGCAGGCCGATCAGCGCGCCCTCCTCGGCCCAACGCCGGCCCAGACCCAGGGCCCCGGCGAGCATCGCCGCTGGCGCCACCGCCACGAAGACCGAGGGGGCCAGCAGCCCGGTGATCTGCGTCAGCGCGAGGAGATCGAGCTGCACAGGCGCCCGACTCACCGCCGCCGCCAGCAAGGCCACCCAGCCAAACACCAGGAGCCCCGCCAGCGCGGCGCCGACCGAGCCCAACAGCTCCCGCAAGAAGCGCCCCTGCAGATGGCTGAGCCCGCGCCCCAATCCGGGCGTGCAATCCCCTCCTGCGCTCCTTTCCGTGCCGACCACCTTGACCACCCTAGCCCAGTGCGTATACTGCGCCCGCCGCGGTCTGCCCTGTAGAAGGTGATGTGCACATGGCGCATCCCTGGGTGGACCGCTGCGGGCAGGATCGGCCCGCCCCGATGTCGCGCAGCGCAATGTTGGGTTTAGACGGTCTCGCGTTGGTGAGGGTCAGCATGGACTTCAAGGTCGGAGACAAGGCGGTCTACCCCGGTCACGGTGTTGGCGTGATCAAGGCAGTGGAGACGATGGACTTTGATGGCTTTCGCCAGACCATGTACGTCCTCAAGATCCTCGACAATGGCATGACCATCAAGGTGCCCATCCACAACGCCAGCGCGCTCGGTATGCGGCCGGTGATCTCGCAGGTGCAGGTTGACAAGGTGTACGAGGTGCTACGCGACCGCGACGTGCCCGCCGACACCCAAACCTGGAACCGACGCTACCGCGAGTACCTGAACAAGATCCAGACCGGCGATCCCATCGAGGTGGCCAAGGTTCTGCGCGACCTGGCCTTGCTCCGGCAAGACAAGAACCTCTCCTTTGGCGAGCGCAAAATGTACGATCAGGCGCACTCGCTCCTCGTCCAAGAGGTCTCGGTCGCCAAGGACACCGACGAAAAGACGATCCAATCTGAGATCGAAGCCATCTTCTCGGCCTAGCCCCTGATGGCCCCGGAGTCTCCCCTGACCGCGCCCCGCCTGCGCCTGCACTTCCCGCCGGGGAGACGGTCTCTTGACCTCGCCCAGGCCCGCCTGATGCTGTTTGCCACGCTCTGGGCCCGCTCGCTGGGCGGCACGGTGTGCGCCAGCGGCGACAACGGCGCGGTGATGGACGATCTCACCTGGCTCGGCCTCGAGCCCGATGAGCTGTTGGTCACCCCCAAAGAGGGCCGCTACACCGCCGTCGCCGACGAGCTGGTGGGGCGTAGCCTCGCCTACCCCTGCTTCTGCGGCACCACCGAGTTCCGCGAGATGGCGCCGATCCCGAGCGGCCAGCCCGAGTCGCACCGCTACGACGGCCGCTGCCGCGGCCTCACCGAAGACGACCGCAAGGCGCTGCGCAAGGGTGGCCGCGCGGTCGCCGTGCGGCTCGCCCAGAACGGCGCCGTGGGCGCCTTCACCACCCGCGACGGTCGCACCTTCACCGTCTCCCCGGACTTCGACTTCTGCCTGATCCGCGGCGACAGCTCGGTGCTGCCCCCCTTCGCCGCCCTGGTCGACGATCACACCGCCGGCGCAACCGTCACGCTGATCGAGGAGCGCGCCGCCACCGACGCGCCCTACCGCAGCCTCATCGCCGCCGCCCTCGGCTGGAGCCAGCCCGAGATCGCCCTCCTCCCCGAGTGGACCGCGCCGGCCTCCACCCAGTCGGTGCGCGAGCTGCGGGCCGCCGGCTTCCATCCGCGCACCCTGCTGCGCGCCCTGGCCGCCACCGGCTGGGACCCGGGCGAGGCCACCACCGTCGCCGCGATGGTCGCCCGCTTTCAGCTCGGCGAAGTCCGTTCCTCCTCCGCCGACCTCGACCTCAACGCCCTGCGCGAGATCAACGGGGCCCTGCTCGCCAGCCTCCCCGAAGCGGAGCGCGTGGCCGCGGTGGTCGACCACCTCACCCGCCACGGCTTTCCGCTCGCCGATCGCGACCCTCGCTGGCAGGCCCGCTTTGTCGCCGCCTGCCTGCCCGACCTGCGCACCGTGGCCGACGCCCAGGCCCTCGCCAGCCTGCTCGTGATCTCCACCGTCGACTACGACAAAGAGGCCGTGCGCATCCTGCGCGCGCCGGCCACCCAGTCGCTGCTCCTCGCCTTTGAGCGCACCCTCGACAGCCTCACCACCGACGAAGAGGCCGAGTGGATCGAAGCCGTCGCCCGCTTCCGGCAGCAGGCCGACTCGCCCGGTCGGGCCCTGGGCACCCTGCGCCTCGCGCTGACGGGCACCCGCGAGGGCCCCAACCTCGCCGCCCTGCTCAGCCTGCTCGGCCGTGAGCGATGTCGAAGCCGCCTGGACAAAGCCCGCCGCTACGCTGCCTCTTAGCGCTTCCTCCCTTCGCTCCTCTCAGGCATCGCCATGGCCCTGCGCCTCTACAGCTCGCTCTCCCGCAGCGTTGAAGAATTCGTCCCTTTGATCCCCGGTCAGGTCCGCATGTACGTCTGCGGCATGACCACCTACGACTACTGCCACATCGGCCACGCCCGCGCGATGATGTCCTTTGACCTCGTCTACCGCTGGCTCCGAGAGCGCGGCTACGCCGTGACCTATGTGCGCAACCACACCGATGTAGACGACAAGATCATCGCCCGCGCCCTCGAGGTGGGCGAAGACCCGCTGGCGCTGTCGAACCGCTTCGTCGACTACCTCAACGAAGACCTCGACCGCGCCGGGATCCTCCGCCCCGACGTCGAGCCGCGCGTCTCCACACACATCCCCGAGATCCTCGACATGGTGAGCCGCCTCGTCGCGCGCGGCCACGCCTACGCGGTGGAGGGCGACGTCTACTTTCGGGTGCTCTCCTTCCCCACCTACGGCCAGCTCTCCGGCAAGCGCCTCGATGATCTGCGCGCCGGCGAGCGGGTCGACGTCGACAGCCGCAAGGAGCACCCCGGCGACTTCGCCCTGTGGAAGGGCGCCAAGGCCGGCGAGGTGGCCTGGGACTCCCCCTGGGGCCCCGGTCGCCCCGGCTGGCACATCGAGTGCTCGGCCATGGCCAGCCGGCACCTCGGCGAGGGCTTCGACATCCACGGCGGCGGCATCGACCTCATCTTCCCGCACCACGAAAACGAGATCGCCCAGTCCGAGTGCGCGACCGGCCACACGCCCTTCGCCCGCTACTGGCTGCACAACGGGCACCTCAACGTGGGCGAGAAGATGAGCAAGTCGCTCGGCAACGTGATTCGCATCCGCGACATCCTCGATCAGGTCCCCGCCGAGGCCTTGCGGCTGCTCTACTTTGAGAGCCACTACCGCAGTCCCCTGCCCTACTCGGCCAGCCGCCTGACCGAGGCCCTGGGCGCCGTCGACCGCATCTACACGGCGCGCGAGGCCCTTGAACAGATGGCCGCCCAGCCCGAGGGCGCCGACGCCGCCACCCTCGTGGGTGAGATCGGCGAGGCCGCTTCGGAGCTGTACAGCCAGGCCACCAGCTTCGACCAGCGCTTTGGCGAAGCGATGGACGAGGACATGAACAGCGCCCGGGCCGTCGCCGCCCTCTACGAGCTGGTGCGGGCCGCCAACCGCTTCTGCGCCAACCCCAAGTGGAAGAAGCGTGGCGCCGCCCTGGCCCGCCTCGCCCTGCCCGCCTTCGACCTCGCCGGTCGGGTGCTGGGCATCGGCGGACGGCCCGCCGCGGACTGGTTCAACGAGGTGCGGGTGCTGCGCCTGCGCGCCGCCGGTCGGCAGGCCTCCGAGGTGGAGGAGGCCCTCGCCGCCCGCGAGGCCGCCCGGGCCGCCAAGGACTGGGCCGCCGCCGACGTCATCCGCCAGCGGCTCGCCGACTGGGGAGTGCTGATCATGGACGGCGCCCAGGGCACCACCTGGCGGATGATCATCAGCGCGTGAAGCTCCTCCTCGCCAGCACCAACGCCCACAAGCGCACCGAGGTCGCCGCCATCCTGGACGGCGGCCCGGTGTCGATCGTCGACTTGAGCGCCTTCCCCGCGGTGCCCGAGCCCCCCGAAGACGGCGACACCTTCGAGGCCAACGCCCTGCAAAAGGCGCGCTTTGTCTACGCCGCCACCGGTCTGCCCACCCTGGCCGACGACTCCGGCCTGGAGGTCGACGCCTTGGGGGGCGCGCCCGGCGTGCGCAGCAAGCGCTTCACCCCCGAAGCCACCGCCGCCGCCAACAACGCCCATCTGCTGGCCCTCCTCGGCGAGCGCCCCGACCGCGCCGCCCGCTTTGTCTGCGCCCTGGCGGTGGTGGGCCCCCAGGGCGAGGCCACCCTGCGCGGCACCTGCGAAGGCGCCATCGCCACGGCGCCGCGGGGTGCGCAGGGCTTTGGCTACGACCCCCTCTTTCTCCCCGACGAAGCCCTCGGCCGCGCCATGGCCGAGCTGTCGATGGCCGAAAAGAACGCCATCAGCCACCGGGGTCGGGCCCTGGCCCGGCTGGCCGACCTGCTGCGGGCCGCCGGGCTGGAGTCTCCATGAGCACCGAGCCCAAAGCGCCCACTGGCTTCTCGGCCCGCCTGCAAGGCGCCTTCGATCGCTACGGCCGGCTCGCGATCATCACCTGGTTCGCCCTGTGGATCGCCACCATCGCCGGCTTCGCCGTGGCCATCAGCGCCGGCCTCGACGTCGACGCGGCGGTGCGGGGCCTGCTCGACGCGGTCGGCCTCGATCCCAGCGCCTGGAGCGGGGGTGGAGGCGAGGCCGGCGTGCTGGCCCTGGCCTACCTCGCGGCGCAGGCGACGAAGCCGCTGCGCATCGGGGTGTACTTCCTGATCCTGCCCGTGGTGGCGCGCTTCTTCGGGCCGAAGGCGCCGCCGGCTTGATCGGCGGGGCCTGGGGAGATAGGCCACGCTTGTTCGGGGTTTAGCTCAGCCTGGTAGAGCGCTTGCCTTGGGCGCAAGAGGCCGTCGGTTCGAATCCGGCAACCCCGACCATTTCGGACGGCCCCCCTTCGGAGTCACTCCCGGAGGGGGGTTCGTCGCTTTCGGGGTTCTGGAATTCGGCAAGAAAGACGTACGGTTTCCGCCACTCGATGGTGAGCTTTCCGCCGGCCCAGGACGAGTTCGAAAGTAGGTGATTCAGCAGCTCGCGCTTCTCCTCGCGGGTGGCCTGCTCGAACAGGGTCGGCGCCTCTTGGGCGAGCGCGACGATGAGCAGACCGTCCTCCAGGTAGGACTGCTTGGCCTCGTCGTGCTTGCTCATGGAGCGGCGGTGGGCGCGGAGCTCGTCCTGCCACTGGCGCGCGTTGCGGGCGTAGGTGTCGGCGTCGATGATGCCGTCGAGCTTGTCGACGTACATCTGGTCGAGGCGGCGCTGGATGCGGGCGCAGTCGGCGTTGAGGCGGTCGAGGCTCTCCTGGTGGAAGCGCTGCACGTCGGCCTGACCCTTGCGCAGCTCGACCTTGAGGTACTCCATCCACGACGGCGGGAACACGAGCGAGCGGAGGGCGGCCGCGAAGTGCTGGTCCAGCGACTCCTCGCGGAGGTAGCGCTCCCCGCAGTTCCCCTTGAAGCCCGAGCAGTGGTAGTAGATGTACCGTTCTTTCTGGATTTGGGCCGAGAGCAGGCACCCGCAGTGACCGCAGGAGACGAGCCCCGGGTAGGTGAACTCGCCGGCGCGCACGGTGTCCCGCTGGCCTTGGTAGCGGCCGCCGATGGCGTCCTGCACGCGGTCCCACAGCTCGCGCGTGACGATGGGGGTGTGCGTGCCCTGGTAGACCTCGCCCGCCCAGTCAAACTCGCCCATGTAGATGGGGTTGCGCAGGATCTGGTGGATGCCGGACTTGGTCATGCGCGCCTTGGACCGGCGCGTGAGCAGGCCGGCGTCGCTGGCCATGCGCGCGAGGATGCCGAGGGAGTACTGGCCGGTGGCCGCCCACTCGAAGGCCTGGTGGATAAGGGGCGCCACCGTGGGGTCCGGGGCGATGGCGCGCTTTCCGTCGTCGCGCAGGATGTTGACGTAGCCGATGGGCGCGGAAGAAGGCCAGATGCCCTGCGACGCCTTCTCGCGCATCCCCTTGGTGGCCTCCTCGGAGAGGTTGTCGATGTAGTTCTTCGCCATCAGCACGCGGATGCCGTGCATGAACTTGTCGGTGGACCGGGCGTCGTCGGAGAGGACGATGCCCTCCTTCACGAGGTGGATTTCGAGGTCGAGCTCGTCGAGCACGACCCAATCCTTGAGGTTGCGGTAGAGGCGGTCGGTCTTTTCGACCAGGATCGTCCGGCAGGTGTCGCGGTTCTTCTTGAGCCACGCGAGCATCTTCGTGAAGCTGGTGCGGCCGGCGCGCTTGGCGGTCTCGACGTCGACGAACTCGCGGACGACGGTGAGGCCCCGGTCGTCGGCGTAGCTGTTGAGGAGCCGCTGCTGGGCGGGAATCGAGAAGCCCTCGCGCTCCTGCTCCTTGGAGGACACCCGCGCGTAGACGACGCAGGGGCGGCGAGGTGTGGCGGGGGCGGCGGCTTCCCGGGCAGAGCCGCGCGGGGTACGGTTGGCGAGACGACGGGCCATGTGGGCTGCTCCTGGGGCAACGGACCGCCGGCATCTTGACGTAATACCGGCGTCTGTGGGGAGACCATTTTTTGGGCTTCCCCATCGGCTATGGATCGACTAACCATGAACACGCGTTCAGGCTCCCGCCTGGCGCCCACCTTGGGGACGTCGATGCTCGCACACCTGGAAAAACCGCCTTGCCCTTCCTTCTGGCTCGATGAGCTGCGCTTCGCCGACTTCGAGGACGCGATCGCCCTCGCTGACGATCCGGCCGCCCTGCGCGAGGCGTTGAGCGCCGAGTACGCCGGCCCCGTGCCGCAGCGCGCGCTGGAGGCCCTGCCCGTCGACGAGCTTCAGGTCGGGCCGCACGCGCTCCTCGTCGCGCTGTTCCTGCGCCAGAAGAAGTCCGCCGCCGTGACGGACGTCGCGGAGGCCGCGCTGGAGGCCGACGAGCTGGCCGCGTGGCGAACGGCCAAGGGGCGCCTGCGTCGGTTGCCGGCCGCGCTCCAGCTCTACCTGCGCGACCCACTCCACCTGCTCGACGTCGAGGTGTGCCACCGATGGCACGCCCGCCGTCGTTGCGCGCTGGAGATGGAGGGCCCGAAGCGGGCGCTCCCCGCTGGCGGGACGGCGGTGGACTGGCACGCCGTCGCCGCCGACGCCCAGGCCCACCTGGAGTCGGAGGTGCCCCGCCTGCGCGGTCGGATGCGCTTCCGCCGCGTGGTGTTCCGACGCGCCGGGCGTGAGGTGCTGCTCGCGTGGAGCACGCCGGCCGAGCGCGACACGGTGCGCCACGCCGCCGGCCACGTCGTCGCCGGCCACCACGACGACTGGACGATCCTGCGCGTCCACGAGGACGGCAACCGCGTCGACGTCACCAGCGGGAGTCTCTCGATGGGGCGCACCCTCGCCGACGGCCTCGCGCGCGCCGTATGGGGCAAAGGCCGGTACCGGCTCGCGCGCCAACCCCTCACCAGCGACGCGCTCGACGAGCTGCTCCGACGGATGCGCGCCCCGGAAGACGACACCTTCCGCCTGCTGGAGATCACGGGCGAGGTGCCCGGCCTGCCCGACCGGCCGGTGTTCACGATCACCAACGCCGGGCAGACGCGGGTCGAGGCGTCGGTCGAAGCCTTGCGGCGCCACATGGCGTTCGCGGAGCGCTGGCAGACGGTGCATCGGGTCAAGCTCGCCTTCGGTGACGCCTGGCGAATCGAAGTCCACTTCCCGTGCCCGGGCGACGAGCTGGTGCTCGCCTACTCCGACGCCGACCGCGACAAGGAGGTCGCCGCGGCCTTCGAGGCGCTCGTCCTCGATGAGCTCGGCGTGCAGATCCACCCGAAGGCGGGTCGCGCCCGTCGTCGCGAGCGCAAGGAGGCGCCCGAGCCCGCCAAGCCGGGGCGCGCGACCTGGCTGCGCTTGCTCGGGCCCGTGCTCGACGACCCTGCGACCTGGGAGCGCCGGCTCATCCGCGACCTCATCCGAGAGCGCGTGGTCGCCGGCGTGCAGCGCGCGAAGGCGAACGGGAAGCACTGCGGGCGCCCGAAGGTCGCGATGGACCTCC
>JBEIQK010000525.1:0-4681 GCA_040376505.1 Alphaproteobacteria bacterium
CCACCGCCTCGCCGCGGCGCGCTTTCCGCTGATCTTCACCACCGGCGTCGATCCACTTTGGGCCCAGGTCGCGCCTGAGCGCCCGCGTCGCGCTCGCGGCGAGGCGGTGCCCGAGAAGCCCGGTGAGGCCTTGATCTACGCCCTGCGCGGCGCCGAAGGGGCGCTGTGCCTCACCCGCGCCGACCTCGCCGCCCAGCCCTTGCCGGCGGCGGTGGGGCGCCAGCTCCGCAGCCTGATTCGCAGCTCGGTGGTCTTCTTTGTTGGCTACAAGCCCGACGAAGAGGAGTTCGAGCTGCTCTGGGAAGAGCTGAGCGTGGCCTACGGCGGCGAGCTGCCGCGCTGCCATCTGGCGGTGGCCCAGGGCCGGATCGACGACTACCTCTGGCAGAAGTGGGTCTGGCGGGGGCTCTTGATGTTCACGGCCGATCCAGGGGAGTGCCTGGACGAGTTGGAGCGGCACCTGGGAGGCGAGACATGAGCAAAGGCTGGCGCGTGGTGCGGGTGCGCGATGAGGCGGGCCAGGAGCGTCTGGGCCGCCTGGACGGCGAAGACGCGATGATCCCGCTGGAGGGCTCCCTCTTCGGCGCCCTCGTCGAAGCCGGGCCCTCGCGCCCCCTCGCCGGGCTGCGCCTGCTGGCGCCGGTGAGCCCGAGCAAGGTGGTGGGCGTGGGCTCGAACTACCGCAAGCACGCCGAGGAGATGGGCAAGGCGGTGCCGCCGGTGCCCAAGATCTTCTTGAAGCCGAGCACCGCGGTGGTGGGGCCCGACGCGGCGATCGAGCTGGCGCCTGGCTCGGTGCGGGTCGACCACGAGGCCGAGCTGGGCGTGGTGATCGGCAAGGTCACGCGCAGCGTCTCGGCGGCCGAGGCCCTCGATCATGTGCTTGGCTACACGGCGCTCAACGATGTCACCGCGCGCGACTTCCAAAAGGCCGACGGGGTCTTCGCCCGGGCCAAGGGCTTTGACACCTTCTGCCCCATCGGCCCTTGCGTGGCCCTGGGGCTGGAGCCCGGCGATCTGGGGGTGCAGGCCACCGTCAACGGCGTGCTGCGCCAGGATGGGCGCACCAGCGACATGGCCTTCGATGTGCCCACGCTCATCGCCTTCATCAGCGACATCATGACCCTGCTGCCGGGCGACGTGATCGCCACGGGCACGCCGGCCGGCGTTGGCCCCCTCGTGGCCGGCGATGTGGTGGAGATCTGGGTGGAGGGGGTCGGCCGCCTGCGCAACCCCGTCGTGGCGAGGTCGGGGGCCGGTGGTGCCTGAGATCGCGCTCAACGCGCTCTTCACCGCTGTCTGTCTCGCGGGCTTCGGCCTCTACGGCGAGGGGGGCCGGCTCCGGGCGCGCTTCGCGTTGGCGCCCCTGCTCATCAGCCTGCTGGGCGCTGGCCTCCTGGGGGTGCTGGTCTTCCCCGTCGATGTGCTGGGCTTGCCCCGGGCGGTGCGGCTGGAGAGCGACCTCGCGCTGCTGCTGGCGGCGGCCCTCCTGGGCGTGTTGGGGCGCGGCGCCCTCCCTTCGGGCCTGCCTGGGCCCCCGATTCTGGTGGCGCCTTTGCTGGGTGCCCTCCTCGGAGAGCTGCCTGCCGCCATGATCCTCGGGGCCCTGGCCCCGGATGGCGGCGCCCGGGCGCGCCTCGCCCTCGCCGCGATGGCGGGGGGCTTCGTCGGGCGCCTGGGAGATCCGGCCCTGCTGCTCTTGGGGCGCCTGGACCCGCAGCTCGTCTACAAGCTGCTCCCGCTCGGCCTGCTCGCGCTGGTGCTGGGGAGGCCGCGGGCCGGCGACCTGGGCCCGGCTGAAAGGGCGGGGGATCGCGTGGCCCTCGGCATCCTCGTCGGGTCGGGCCTGATCGCCCTGATCCCCCAGGCCGCCCTGCCCGCCCTGGTCTTTGGCGCGGCGGGGCTGGCCCTGCGGCAGAAGCGGCGCCTCCAAGCGGCCGATCTGGCGCCCCTGGCCTGGACCGCGGTGGGCGCCACCCTGGTGGTGGTGGCGGTGGCCGGCGGCGGGCCGGGCCTGATGGCCTTTGGCTTTGAGCAGTCGCACTTTCTGGCGGGTCGCTACGTGGAGCCGGCGCTCACGCTGGGCGGGGCCTTGGGGGCCTTCATCGGCGGCGGGGCCGGGGCCAGCCTCTTTGGGGTGGCCTTCCTCGATCGCGCGGTCGGCGCGCAGGTCTACGACGCCCCCTTTGCGCTCGCGGCGGGGGTCGCGGCCGGCAGCGTGTCCCCGCTGATCGCCGCCGATGGCCTGCGCCACGGCTGGTGGCGGCAGCTCCTGCTGGTGGTGGGGGCCGTGGCCTGGGTGGGCTGGGGCGTCGCCCTCTTCGCCTAAAGCAGGCCCGGATCGGACCGGCCGCCGAGCCGGCTCACCACCCCCGCCGTCAAGGCCGCAAAGCTAAGCAGCCCGAACAGCAGGCCGCCGACCCAGGGGATCGCCGTGATGGCGCCCAGGAGCCCCGCCCCGAGCAAAAAGCTCAGCCAGTCGGGCCGGCTGCCCTGGGCGGGGAGGGCCGACCCCAGGTGTAGACAGAGGCTGACCAGCCCGAAGAACCAGGCCGTGACGAGGCCCATGGCGATGAGCAGGGCCAGGGGGGCGCCGATCAGGGTGAGGGTGAGCCCGCCGGTGAGGGCCAGCCCGCTGGCGCTGAGCACCGCCCCGCCGAGGACGTACCAGCCAAGGTTCTGGCCGAGGCCATCGGCCGCGGCGAGGGCGCGGCGGGGCCAGCGCCCCACCAACAGCACGCCCAGCCCGGTGAAGGAGAGGTAGGTGGCGCCGCGCTGGGCGAGGCTGCGCAGGTCGTCGAGGAGGGTGGAGCGCGGGGGCGCGGCCGGCGACGCGGGCGTGGGCATTCGCAGGGTGGCGACCGGCCAGGTCGGCGCGACGCCGCCGGGCTCCACGTCGACCGCGCCGCCGAGGGCCAGGGCCCGCCCCACCTTCCCCGCGCCACCGACCTCGAGATCGCCGCCCAGCACCACCGCGGCCCCACGCACCTCGCCGTCGACCCGCAGCGGACCGCCCACCACAAGGAGCTGATCGCGGGTGGCCCCCGCCGCGACCGTGGCCGGCCCCCAGACCATCGGCGCCGTCGGGGCCGCCGCGGCCTCCAGGCGGGCGATGCGCGCCTCCAACTCGGCGATCTGCGCCTCGGTGTCGGGCTCCTCGCAGATCTCCGGCTCCGCCTGGGCGAGGCTGAGGCCGAGCAGCCCGAGCAGGGTCAGGCCCAAAGGGAGCCCGCCAGGGAGAAGGCGCGGGTGATCAGCGCGCGCAGGCCCTCGCCCAGATCCGGCAGGCCAGCGAGCGAGAAGAGCAGCGCCGCAGCGGCCAGCTGGAGGAGGCCGATCCAGCGCTCGGGGCGCCCGGAAGGCGCGGCGGCAGCGACGAGGATCTCGGCCGGGAGCGCGGCGGAGGGGAGGGGATCGCGCAGGGCGGCCAGCGGATGGGTGAGGGGATCGGTGGCCGCGACCCGGGCGGCGCAGCGTGGGCAGGCGTCGATGTGGGCCGCCAGCGCCACCGCGAGGTCTTCGTCCAGCGCACCGTCGACGAAGGCGTCCAGCTCGGACTCTTCGAGGTGGCCGAGCCTCATCCGGCGGCCTCGATGCCGACGGTGTCGAGATCGCCGCCCAGGGCCCCCCAGCGCTCGCGCAGCTTGTTGCGGGCGCGGAAGATGCGGTTCATCACCGTGCCGATGGGGATCTGCAGCAAGGTGGCGATCTCCTGGTACTTGAGCTGCTCGAAGTGGTAGAGCAGCAGCACCTCGCGGTAGAGCTCGGGCAAGGCAGCGAGGGCCTCTTGCAAGCGCGCGGCGTCCTGGTTGCGGCGGGTGTGCTCCAAGGGGCTTGGCCGATCGCAGACCGCCTCGGGGGCCTCGGCCGGGCTGCGCAGACGCCGGCGGCGGAGATCGTCGATGCACTGGTTGCGCGCGATGCTGAAGACCCAGGTGGCGAAGCGCCACTGCGGATCGTAGCGATCGAGGTTGCGCAAGACCTTCACCAGCGTCTCCTGGGCGACGTCGTGGCCGTCCTGATCGTTGCCCATCATGCGGGCCGCGAAGCGAAAGACCGCCGGCGTCCAGATCGCCACCAGCCGGGCCCGGGCCCCCGCGTCTCCCCGGCGAGCGAGATCGATCAGCGCGGCTTCATCGTCGGGGCAGGTGTGGAGGTGAAGGGGCACACGGTCTCCGCTTGGGGGCCTGTCTACGCGCGAGGCGGCAGGTTGATTTCAGGTCGGTCCGGTCTTTGCCGAAGGCAGAGGCAGCGACCCTCTCCGGGTGGGCGCAAGGCGAAAGGATGGCGCACGAATCCTGGGCTCTCCGCGCGGTCAGCAGGGCGTCTTCGCCGAGAGCGTCGACGCTGCCGACCGCGTCCAAGGTCCGGCTTCTTCGGCCCTTGGGGCCCACTGTCCATCTTGCCCGACCAGGAATGAGGGTGCTATTGAAGTCCTGGGAGCGAAGGCCCAACCCTTCGCGCCCTTGTCCTCCTCCGGAGCGGCCCCGCCGGGCCGCGCTGCCAGGCCTCAGGGAACGGTGCTGATGGAAAAGGCACGCAAGCTCCGCCGCTACAACCGGAAGGACTACGCCCAACTGGTCGACTTTCCGGTGGAGATCGTCGGGCGCGACGGCAAGGTGCGGCGCTACAGCTTCGAGGAGTCGGTGCGCCTCTACCAGCGGCGCATCGCCTCGGCCTC